>DASZYK010000557.1:0-3762 GCA_035545455.1 Steroidobacteraceae bacterium | reverse complement strand
GCGGCGGCGGTTCTCAGCCTCCAGACGCTCGCGCTCGCGCCGCTCGGCCTCGACGCGCTCGCTCTCGCGGCGCGCGACCTCCTCGGCCTCGCGCCGCTTCTGGTCGATCTCGTCCTGCTGCTGCCGCGCCTGCTCCTCGAGCACGTCGCGCTTGATGTAGGTGCGCTTCTGGCGGACCTCGACGCTGACGGTGCGCGCGCGGCCCTGGGCGCTCGCGAGCTTCAGCTCGCTCTGCGTCTTGCGCTTCAGCGTGATCCGGCGCGGCGCGGCATCGCGCTCGCTCTCCGCGCCGTGGCTGCGGCGAAGGTGGGTCAGGAGCTCCAGCTTCGCATCATCGCTGATGCGATCATCGGGACCTTTGACCTTGATGCCGGCCTGATCGAGCTGCACGAGCAGCCGGTCCACCGGTACCTTCAGGACCTCGGCAAACTGGGAAACCGTCACTTCCGCCATACTTCTCGTACCCTCCTCAGGCCTGACCCGCCTCGAACCAGTGGGCCCGGGCCGTCATGATGAGCTTGCCGGCCTCATCGGACGGCAGGCCCTCGATGTCCTTAAGATCCTCCACCGACTGCTCCGCGAGATCCTCGCGGGTGCGCACGCCGCGCCGCGCGAGCGCGAGCGCGAGGTCCGGGCTCATTCCCTCGAGCAGCAGCAGGTCATCCGCCGGCATCGACTGATCCAGCGTCTCCTCGCTCGCGATCGCCTGCGTGAGCAGGACGTCGCGCGCGCGATTGCGCAGCTCCTTGACGATCTCCTCGTCGAACTCCTCGATGGACGCGAGCTCCGCCTGCGGCACGTAGGCGATCTCCTCGATCGTGGAGAAGCCTTCCTGCGCGAGGATGGTGGCGACGTCCTCGTCGACGTCGAGCTGCTTCATGAACATCTGCACCAGCGCCTTGGCCTCGGACTCGCTCTTGGCCTCGGCGTCCGACTCGGTCATGACGTTGAGCTCCCAGCCCGTGAGCTGACTCGCGAGGCGGATGTTCTGCCCGCCGCGGCCGATCGCCTGCGAGAGCTTCTCCTCCGCGACCGCGATATCCATGCTGTGCGAGTCCTCGTCCACGACGATGGACATGACTTCCGCCGGCGACATCGCGTTGATCACGAACTGCGCCGGGTTCTCGTCGTAGGGAATGATGTCCACCCGCTCGCCGGCGATCTCGTTGGAGACCGCCTGCACGCGCGAGCCGCGCATGCCGACGCAGGCGCCCACCGGATCGATGCGCGGATCGTTGCTGCGCACCGCGATCTTGGCGCGCACGCCGGGATCGCGGGCGGCGCCGAGAATCTGGATGAGGCCCTGGCCGACTTCCGGCACCTCGAGCTTGAACAGCTCGATGAGGAACTCCGGCGCCGTGCGCGTCAGGAAGAGCTGCGGCCCGCGCAGCTCCGAGCGCACCTCTTTGAGAAACGCCTTGATGCGGTCCTGAGCCTTCACCTGCTCACGCGGAATCATGTCGGTGCGCGGCACGAAGCCTTCGGCGTTGGAGCCGAGGTCGACGAAAATGCCGTTGCGGTCGACGCGCTTGACGACGCCGCTCACGAGCGTGCCGACGCGATCCTGGTAGGCGTCCACGACCTGCTGGCGCTCCGCCTCGCGCACTTTCTGAACGATGACCTGCTTGGCCTGCTGCGCGGCGATGCGGCCGAATGACACCGACTCCATCGGCTGCTCGACGAAGCCGCCGATCTCGGCCTTCGGGTCGATCTCGCGCGCATCATCCAGGCGCAGCTCGCGCTCCGGCGCCTCGAGCTCCGTCGAGTCGTCGGCGAATACCTTCCAGCGGCGAAACGTCTCGTAGTCGCCGCTCCTGCGGTCGATGGCGACCCGCGCATCCCACTCCTCGCCGTATTTCTTGCGGGTAGCCGAGGCCAGAGCCGCCTCGAGCGCCTCGAAGATCACTTCCTTGTCGACGCCTTTCTCGTTGGAGACCGCGTCGACGACCATCAGGATTTCCTTGTTCACTTCTGTCACCTCTACCTGCGAGCCTAACCTAACCTGCCAGCCTGGCCTTACCAATCTCCGCAAAAGACACCGCAACGCGCTCGCCATCGACCTCGAGCGCGATGCCCGTCCCGTCCGCCGAAAGAAGCTTGCCGGTGTAGCGCCGGCGCCCCTCGCGCGGCGCGGCGAGCTCGACGAAGATCCGCTCGCCCACGAAGCGCGCGAAGTGCGCCTGCGTGCGCAGCACCCGGTCGAAACCCGGCGAGGAAACCTCGAGCGTATACGCGGTGGGTATCGGGTCCTCGACGTCGAGCAGAGCCGAGACTTCCCGGCTCACCCGCTCGCAATCCGTCAGCCCCACTCCCTCGGGACCATCGATGAAGAGTCGCACCACGGCGCTACCGCGTCCCGCGGTATGCTCGAGCTCGACGAGCTCGTAGCCCAGCCGCCCGACGAGGGGCTCAATGAGGGCAATGAGCCGCTCTCGCAAGGTCGCCGGCATGGTCGTTACAAAACAAAAAGGGCCCTGAGGCCCATTCATTCCGCCCAAAAACAAAAAGCCCCTCGGGGGGCTTTTTGGCTCTTACGCTGTCGGCGGGCCGACCACCTGGCATGTCCGCCGCCCATCCGTTCCCCCACGGCCGAGCCCGCGGGGGCGCGCATTGTACCCAAATGGCGTCGGCAGGGAAACGGTTTCGTCCGCGAGGGTATCCCGGAGCCTGGCGGGACCACGATGGCCGAACTCGGAGGCTCGGCGGCGTGACCGGGAGGTACTATTCCCGCCATGTCCGAGAGCCTCGCCTGAGACCCGCCGATGCAAGCCGAGCCGCCCCGGGAAACCCTCTGGCGAAACGCCCGCGTTGCCGCCTGCGACGCGGCGATGACCCGCTACGAGCGGGGCGCCCTCCTCACCCGCGGGCCGCGGATCGAGTGGGTCGGCGCCGAGCGGGACCTGCCCGCGGACTGCCGTCCGGACGAGACACACGACCTGCGCGGCGGGTGGGTGACCCCGGGCCTCATCGACTGCCACACCCACCTGGTGTTCGCCGGCACGCGGGCCGCGGAATACGCCGAGCGGCTGCGGGGCCGCTCCTACGAGGAGATCGCCCGGGCCGGGGGCGGGATCCTCTCGAGCATGCGGGCCGTGAGATCCGCCTCGGCGCAGCAGCTGTTCGACGAGAGTCTGCCGCGGCTCGAGGCGCTTCTCGATGAAGGCGTCACCACGGTCGAGATCAAGTCGGGCTACGGCCTGAGCCTCGAGGATGAAGCCAAGATGCTCCGGGTTGCACGGTCCCTGACCCAGGCTCTCCCCGTCACAATCAGCACGACGCTGCTCGCTGCGCACGCTTTGCCGCCGGAGTATGCCGGTCGCCCGGATGCCTACATCGACGATATTGCCGGGGAATGGCTGCCCAAACTGCATGAGGAAGGCCTCGTGGACGCTGTCGATGTCTTCTGCGAGAGCATCGGATTCAGCGTGGCTCAGGCGGAGAGGCTCTTCGATGCCGCCACGCGCCTCGGCCTGCCCGTGAAGATGCATGCCGAGCAGCTCTCCAATATCGGCGGCAGCCTCCTGGCCGCCCGCCGGGGCGCCCTCTCCTGCGACCATCTGGAGTATGCGACCGCCAGGGAAGCCGAGGCTCTGGCGGCCGCCGGCACGGTGGCGGTGTTGCTGCCGGTGGCGTTCTTCTGCCTCGCGGAGGAGCGCAAGCCCCCCATCGCCGCGCTGCGCGAAGCCGGCGCCGACATCGCGATCGCCACCGACTGCAACCCGGGCTCCGCGCCCGCCAGCTCCCTGCTCCTCGCCATGAGCA
>DASZYK010000556.1:0-4026 GCA_035545455.1 Steroidobacteraceae bacterium | reverse complement strand
TCGGCCCTGCGAAAATGGGGTCGGGGAAGCCCGATGGCTGATTACCTGGTTCTTGCATCGAGCATCGTGCTTGCGGCGGCCGCCGGGGCCGCCGCTCATCTGCTGATCCGCAGATGGCGTCCCGGCCCCGGGGGGACCGCGGGGAGCGAGGGGGCGATGCTGAGGACACTCATCGACAATCTGCCTGATCTGATCTACGTGAAGGATGTCGACGGGCGCTTCCTCCTGGCCAATCTCGCGGTGGCGCGCGTCATGGGCGCGAAGACGCCGGGCGACCTGCTCGGCAAGAACGACTTCGACTTTCATCCCAGGGAGCTCGCGACCCTCTACCACGAGGACGAGCAGGCGGTGATCCGCTCCGGCAATCCCCTCGTTGCGCGTGAGGAGGAGTGCCGGGACCCCGCGGGCAATCTCATGCACCTCGAGACGACCAAGGTGCCGTTGCGCGATGCGGCCGGCAATGTGACCGGCCTCGTTGGAATAGGCCGGGACATCACACAGCGGGTCGCCGCGGCGCGGGCGCTCGACGGCGCCGTGCGGGAATCGCGGGAAATCATCCAGGCGGTGCTGGGGGGCGCAAGCGAGCGGCGCATCGCGACGGATGGCAAGGCCGGCAACCTCCTGCTCCTCGCGCAGAGCATCAATGAGCTGATCAACAGTGTCTCGACCACCGTGGCGGAGACAGTTCAGGTGGTGAGGCGGGCGGTCGACGGCGATCTGACTTCGAGAATGGACGTCAGCGGCAAGTCGGGTGACTTCAAGGCGCTTGCGGCCTCCGTCAACTCCATGATCCGGGCGATGATGGAAGTCGTGTCGGGGCTGACGAAGACCTGCCGCGCCGTGCAGGCGGGGGCCGAGGAGATCTCGCGCGGCAACCTCGACTTGAGCCGGCGCACCGAGGAGCAGGCCTCGAGCCTCGTGGAGACGACCTCCTCGATGGAGCAGATGACCTCGAGGGTGAAGAACAATGCGGACAATGCCGTCCAGGCCAACCAGCTGGCCGTGGCGGCGCGCGAGCAGGCCGAGCGCGGCGGCATCGTGGTCGGCTCGGCCGTCGCCGCAATGAGCGAGATCAGCTCCGCGAGCGGCAGGATCGCCGAGATCATCGGGGTGATCGATGAGATCGCGTTCCAGACGAATCTCCTGGCGCTCAACGCGGCGGTGGAGGCCGCGCGCGCGGGCGAGCAGGGCAGGGGCTTCGCCGTGGTCGCAGCCGAGGTCCGCAATCTCGCTTCGCGCAGCGCCGAGGCCGCCAAGGAGATCAAGGCGCTGATTCAGGACTCGGCCGGCAAGGTGAGCGAAGGAACGAAGCTCGTAGATGAGTCCGGCAAGGTGCTCGGCGAGATCGTGACGCGCGTGAAGAAGGTCACGGACGTCATGGCGGAGATCGCGGACTCGAGCCGTGAGCAGGCATCGGGCATCGAGCAGGTCAACAGCGCGGTGAACTCGATGGACGCCATGACGCAGCAGAATGCGGCGCTGGTGGAGCAGGCCACGGCGGCCGCGCAGGCGCTCAACGAGCAGGCGACCAGCCTGATGAGTCTGATCGGACGGTATCGGCTCGGGCCCTCCGCGGGCGCGCCGCAGATCAACGCGGGCGGTGCCCGCGCCGTCGCCTGAGCCAGCCCCGAGCCCGCTTCATCGGGGATGACATCGACCGGCGACGGCCCGTCGCCGACGCACCGCCGACGATCAGAGAGCATGGGGATCGCTACGAGCCCCGATGGAGCGCGGCTCGCGAACCGGCTCGATTCAGTGAACGTAAGAGCCGGCGTTCACGTCGATCGTGCAGCCGGTCGCGTGATCCGCGAGACCGCTTGCAAGGAACACCACGAAGGGCGCGATGTCCTTCGGCTCCGTCAGGCGCCGCAGGGCGATGTCGCCGGCAACGTAGTCCTCTCCGTACTCCTCCAGGAAGTCCTTCGCCATGTCCGTTCGCGTGAACCCGGGCGCCACGTTGAAGGCGACGATCCCGGATTTCCCGAAGCCTCTGGCAATGGATCGGGTCAGGGCGACCAGACCTGCCTTCGATGCGGCGTACGCCAGATAGGGAGGCTGATCGCCGCGGAAAGCCGCGCGCGATGAGATGTTGATGATCCGGCCGCCGCCTTGCGCCCGGAAGTGCCCGATCGCCAGCCTGGAGAGGATGGCCGGCGCACGCAGGTTGACCGCCATCGTGTCGTCCCACGCCTGCAGCCAATCTCCCGCGGCGCTCTCCAGGGGAGCCGAGATGGCGATCCCCGCATTGTTGAGCAGTGTGTGGATGCGCCCAAACCGCGCCGTCACGGCCTCCCAAAGCGCGACGCACTGGTCGGCCCTGGCGAGGTCGGCCTGAAAGACTTCGGCGCAGGCGCCGATGCGCTCCGCGAGCTCGGTAGCCTGTTGCCGCTGGTCCCGGTAATGAACCGCGACCCTCGCGCCCGCTTCGCCCATGGCGCGGGCCACAGCCGCGCCTATTCCACGGCTGGCGCCGGTGACGAGTACGCTCGTATTGCTGAGGTCAACTTGCATGAATGGCTCCTTGGCTGGCGGCGGCCCGCCGACCCTGCGTCTTGCGCGTGCAAAAAGATATTATAGGTCCGGCGGAGGCGCCGAAATGCATCGACGAGAGCTCGCAATACGCACGACTGGCCGCGGCTTCCTGGAGCTGACCCACGACATCGCGTCCGTTGTGACTGCCAGCGGCGTAACGGACGGCCTGTGCAACGTGTTCGTGCCTCATACCAGCGCGTCGCTGCTGGCGGGAGAGAACTGGGACGCGAGCGTTCGGCGCGATCTCGAGGCTTTCATGAGCCGCATCGCGCCCGATGGCGATCCCCGGTACGAGCACGATGCGGAAGGCCCGGACGACATGCCGGCTCATATCCGCACTGCGCTGACACAGACCTCGATCGTGATTCCGGTCGCCCGCGGCAAGCTGCAGCTCGGAACCTGGCAGGGCATCTACCTCTGGGAGCATCGCACCTCGCCGCACGGGCGGCAGGTCGTGGTCACCGTCTGGTGAGCAGCGCCGTGACCCGATCGAGCTGGACGCGATACCCGTCCAGCACCTTCGCGGTCACGGCGGCATATTCGTCCGCGCGGCTCCAATTGCGGGCTTCCAGCGCTTCACGCACGGCGGGCATCGTCTTCGGCGCGTAGCCGGTCAGCTCGCCCGGCGCCTGTATCATGTTCCTGTACCACGGGCGCCCCGGCAGTCCCGCGTCATCGAGCAGACGCTGCTCCAGGGTGGCCATCAGGGCATTGATCTGCCGGAGTCGGGCGGCAGGAATCGCGAGTCCTGCGGACGCGCTCGCCTCGTAAGCTGCTTCGTACGCCTGCGCGCTCTTCTGCAGGCGTTTGGCAGCCTCATCGAGCGGCGCGAGATCGATGCTCGGCACGTCCGACAGGCGCTCGGGGGGCGCGATCGGCCGGGCAGGATCGGCGGCAAGCCGATACGCGTCCGCTTCGAGCAGTTTGTGCTGCCGCTGCGCAGCCTTGCGCTCATCGTCGACTTTCTCGTGCAGCTGTCTGAGGTAGCGGCTCAGGGTGGCGCTGAAGTCGCTGATGCGCATCGGCAGCACTTCGGCATCCGCCGTGCGCATCACGATGTGGCCGGCTACTTTCGCCAGCGCGACCTCATACTCGAAGGTCGGATCGCCGAAGCGGATGAAGTGGTCGAACGAGTCGTAGCGGGAATGATAGATGCCGTCGTCGGCGTCCTCCCCGGTGAATTCCACATCGAGGGTGGCGATTCCGAGGTGGTCCAGGAAGGCGCTGAAATCCGAGCCCGAGCCCAGGGCGTTCAGCGGAATGTCGCCGCCCGCGGCGGCGAGCCTCGCCGTTTCCCGCGTCATGGGATCGGCATTTGCGGCGGCACCCTCGACTTCCAGCCGCGCGCGCTCGCGCTGCTGCACGCTGACTCGCATTTCCGGGTCGGTGACGCCGGCCGCGACCTGGTTGACCATGTGCTGCAGGGAATGGCTGCCGCCGACCGACAGAAAGCCGCGGGCATTGGTGTCGGAGTTGAGATACAACACCGCCTTC
>DASZYK010000555.1:0-5510 GCA_035545455.1 Steroidobacteraceae bacterium | reverse complement strand
CGCGAATCCCGCGGCCACCGCGCCCATGAGGAATGTGACGGCGGAAAACCCCAGCAGGGCCGCTCCTTGCACCAGGATGGGGGCGCCTGCCTCGGCGGTTGCGGGCGAGGCGATCGAGCCCGCGGCGCTGACGAGCGAGACGATCAGATCGAATGCCGCCCAGAGGGCGGCGAATGCCAGCGCGGCCGCCATCGGCCCGAGCGCGCGGCGCACGTGCCGCGAGGCCACAACCGCCGAGGCGAAGAGCAGGCCCGGCACCAGCGGATAGAACGCCCACACCGGCGCCGGCAGTATTCCGGCGTACGCCCGCAGCATGTTCGACACTCCGAGCGCGAACGCCGCCCACGACGCCAGGAGCACGACCCACGTCCGCGAGCGGCCGTATGCCAGCCACAGCACCGGAACGGGAGCGATCCAGGCAAGCCACCACTGTGTGCCGAGCCCGAGGGAGAGATAGAAACCCGCGGCGCTGAGCAGTGCGCAGGCGATCACGGTCATCGGGACTTCTCCACCATGAAGGACTGGAACACGCGCCGCATGGCGCGCCGGTACAGCGCGCGGAATTCCGCTTCGCCGCCCGCGATGCGGCCGGCGCGATACAGCGTCAGGAGACCCTGGCTGAGCGCCGAATTGATCAACATGATCTCGACGGGAGGCGCGCCGGCGAGCCTGCCTTGCCGGATGCCCTCTTCCAGCGCTCTGAGCTGCACGTTGCCCGCGGGTGAGCGCCCCGCCGCGAAATCATCCGGATATCGGCGCGCCTTGCGGGAGGGAAGGAGGAATGCCGCCTCGAAGCGGCGCGGCGCGCGCAGCGCGAAATCGAGGAATGCCTCGCCGATCTGCTCGACTTTGGCCAGTCCCTCGGCGGGCGGCAACGCAGCCACCCGAGTGGACCACTCCTCGAGCGCATCGAGCACCAGCGCGTCGATGAGCGCCTCCTTGCTCTCGAAATGCCGGTAGATCGCCATCGGCGTAATGCCGACCTTCGCCGCGACCTCGCGCAGCGAGATCCCCTCGAGCCCGCGGCGCTCGAAGGCCTTGCGGGCCGCGCCCAGGATTCTCTCCCGCGTAGTCATGTATACAGTGTATACATGAGGCGCGGTGCCGGCAAGAGCGGCGCCAGATCGGGCGCCGGTGCGCCGCGCCCCCGTGGGTGCTACGGCTTCAGCCCGTAGACGTCCAATTCGCCCGAAATGCTCGTGGAGCCGTACACGCCCCCCGTGTTGTTGCCGCGCGTGCCGACGTAGACCTTGCCGTTGGCGATGGTAGGCAGCGCGAACTTGACCGCATTGCCGGCCCTGTCGCTGCTCGAGCCGGCGCTGTTCCACAGCTCCTTCGACACGTTGGAGGCGTCATACGCGTGCAGCACGGCGGGACCGCACCCCGGCGAGGCTGGCGTGCAGTACTGGCTGTCATCGAGCACCCAGACCACGCCATCGGCGCTTCCCGACGCGGAGATCGACGGCGTGCTGCCGGGATAGCCGTAGCCTCCGGAAGGCGAGGTGGCGGTGCCGGCGAGGCTCAGTTTCGCCGTCGAAGGATCGAGACGGTAGGCCTTCAGGGGGCCGCGCGCGCCCGCAAGGTAATAAGTATCGGCCCAGATCGCGCCGACCGTGAATATCACCCCCGGGGTGTCCGCGTTGAGGTCGCCCTCCGTCCCGACGCTGAGCTCCTGCCAGGCGTTGCTGTCGCCATACCCGCCCAGCGCGTCGCGGTTGAAGACGTAAAGATTGCCGTCCTTGCCGCCCCCGATGAGAAGATGCGTCACGGGGCTTCCGGCCGGCAGGTCCGTCAGCACCGCGGCGCCCCCGGATCCGAAGTCGTTGTTGTAGATCCGGTCGGAATTCTGGTTGGAGGGCGTGAAGTACTGCAGCACCTTCAGGCCGAGGGACAGCTCCAACAGCGAGTCGCCGTAGTCGTCGTTCGGCGCCGTCGAGCTCGTCGCATCGAAGCCCGCATTGCCCGTCATCACATAGAGTCGCCCCTGGCTGTCCACCGCCGGCGCCGCCCCGCTCATCCAGATGCCTCCCTCGCCGGTGTTGGGTGCCGCATTGAACACGGTGGTCTGCGTGAAGGAAGACCCGTTGTAGGTATAGCCCATGATCCATCCGTAGTAGGGCATGGCGTCCTCGTGCGAGCCCCATGCGACGTACACGGTGCCGTCCGCGAGCGCCAGCCCGGCGCGCTGGTTCTCCATGCGGGCATTGAACGAGACCGTCGAGCCGCCGCCTCCCGTCCCCGGAAATGTGGCGGAGATGCTCACCGGCGAGCCGGGCTTCTCCGCGCCCGTAGCGAGGTCGATGGCGTGCAGCCGCTGGAAGAAGCTCGTGCCGGCGGCATTCATCGACTTGGAGACCACGTACAGCGTCCCGGTGGCCGGATCGATGACCGGCGTGCCGGTGACTCCGACCTCGGGAGCCATATCCCCGTCTCCCTGGCCGACGAGATTGCCGCTCGAGCCGGCCGGGACGGTCGTCTCGCCGCCGGTGCCGCCGTGGCTCGCGTCGATGAGGCTCACGTGCCACAGCTGCTGGCAGGGGCTCGCATCGGCATCGAGCTCGTACAGGCTGTCGTGCTGTGTGGCGACGAGCACGACGTTGCGCGTCGTGCCGCCCACGCGCAGGTTTGCGACCCAGAGCGGCTGAGCCTGGATGGCACCGTCGACCGGGCAGGAGAAGAGCTTGCCGAAGCTCGACGAATTCACATCGCCCGGGGTGAGCGCATATTCCTGCTCGTTGGCGCCGTCGCGGGAGAGATCATTGTGATAAGTGAACACGCCCGCGAGGTCCGTGACGCCGACCTGCATGGACGCGCTCTGCGTCGGATCTGCCACGCTGCTCGCGGTAATCGAGTACCTCCCGGCCGTCGTTGGGGCGGTGAACGTGACCGGTGTGCCGCTGGCAGTGGTGGCGGAGCTGAAGGCGCCGCCGGCCGGACTCGAGCTCCAGGTGACGCCGGACGGGTCATCCGTCGTGGCCGTGAGATGAAGCTGCTGGCCGGCGGCGAGACCCGCCCGGGCGGGCGAGATCGATATCGAGATCGTGCCCGGATTGACGGTCAGAGAGAAGCTTGCCGAAGCCGTCTGTGCGCTCGTCGCGGAGTCCGCGACCTTGAAGGTCAGCACGACCTTGTTCGCCGCGGATGCGGGCGTGCCCGCGATGGTGCCGGTCGATGCATCGAGAGACAGTCCCGACGGCAGCGATCCGCCGGTCAACGACCAATGATATGGAGGCGTCCCGCCGCTCGCCGCGAGCGTCGTCGCGTACGCGTTGTTCAGCGTGCCGGCAGGCAGCGATGTTGTCGTGATTGCGAGTGGCGACGGCGCGGGCGGCGGATTCGACGGCGGCGGATTGGAGGTCGGAGGCGGGGAGGTGCCGGAAGTCGGCGAGGACGAGTCGCCGGAGGCCGGCATGTTGCTCTGGCCACTCGAGCTGCCGCCACAGCCGGCGAGCGCAAGCGCGATGACCGCGGCCGACACCACCCACCTTGTTGTAGACCTTCCATTCCCCATCGAGCTTACCCCCGCGGAACGCCGTCTCATTACGGCCAGGAACCGGGATAAGCATCAGCTGTTCCCAGGCGCAGACAGCAGGCGCTAGACGAGCACCCTCTCTATTCCGCCGTTGTTCGCGCGCGCCACGTATTCCGCCATCCAGTTCTCGCCGAGCACGTGCCGCGCGATCTCGACGACGATGTAATCGGCGTCGAGATCGGCATCATCGTTGTAGCGCTTCAGGCCCTGAAGGCACGACGGGCACGATGTCAGGATCTTGACCTGTGCGGCTCCCGCCGCGCGCAGCTTCTGCGCGCCGGCACGGATCTCCTCTTCCTTCCGGAAGCGCACCTGGGTCGAGACGTCCGGGCGGGCAATGGCCAGCGTCCCTGATTCACCGCAGCAGCGGTCGTTCTTCTCGATACGGCCGTTCCGCGACTCGTTCATCAGCGAGTTGACGACCTTCAGCGCGTCGTAGCTCTTCATCGGCGAGTGACAGGGATCATGGTACATGTAGCGCGACCCCGTCACTCCCTCGAGGCGCACACCCTTCTCCATCAGGTACTCGTGGATGTCGATGATCCGCGAGCCGGGGAAAATCTCCTCGAACTTGTACCCCTGCAGCTGGTCGTAGCAGGTCCCGCAGCTCACCACTACCGTGCGAATGTCCAGGTAATTCAGCGTATTCGCCACGCGGTGGAAGAGGACGCGGTTATCGGTCGTGATCTTTTCCGCGCGGTCGAACTGTCCCGCGCCACGCTGAGGATAGCCGCAGCAGAGATACCCGGGCGGCAGCACCGTCTGCACTCCCACGTGCCACAGCATCGCCTGGGTGGCAATGCCCACCTGGGAGAAGAGCCGCTCCGAGCCGCAGCCCGGGAAATAGAACACCGCCTCGGTCTCGCTGCTGGTGGCCAGCGGATCGCGGATGATCGGCACGTAGGCCGGATTCTCGATGTCGAGCAGCGCGCGCGCGGTCTTCTTCGGCAGGCCGCCCGGCATGCGCTTGTTCACGAAGTGCACCACCTGCTCGCGCATGGGGGGCCTGCCCGTGGTGGCGGGGGGCCGGCGCGTCTGCGCCCGGGCCATGCCCTTCAGGAGCCCGTGAGCGGCCCGCTGAGCCTTGTAGCCCCACTCGATCATCAGCTTGCGCGTGAGGCGGATCGTCTCCGGGCGGGTCGCGTTGAGGAAGAACATGGAGGCGGCCGCGCCCGGATTGAAGCGCTTCCTGCCCATCCGCCGCAGCAGGTCGCGCATCGCCATCGACACATCGCCGAAGTCGATGTCGACCGGGCACGGGCTCGCGCATTTGTGGCACACGGTGCAATGCTCGCCGACGTCGGCGAACTCGTCCCAGTGCCGGATGCTGACGCCGCGGCGGGTCTGCTCTTCGTAGAGGAACGCCTCGATGAGAAGCGAGGTCGCCAGAATCTTGTTGCGCGGGCTGTAGAGCAGGTTGGCGCGCGGCACGTGAGTGGCGCAGACCGGCTTGCACTTGCCGCAGCGCAGGCAATCCTTGACGGAGTCGGAGATCGTGCCGATGTCCGACTGCTGCATGATGAGCGACTCGTGCCCGAGCAGGTTGAAGCTCGGCGTATAGGCGTTGGTCAGATCCCCGCCCGGAAGCAGCTTGCCGCGGTTGAACCGGCCGTCCGGATCGATTGCCTGCTTGTAGGCGCGGAATTCCGCCACCTCGGCGTCATCGAGAAACTCGAGTTTCGTGATCCCGATGCCGTGCTCGCCGGAGATGACGCCCTCGAGCCGCCGCGCGATGCCCATGATGCGCGCGACCGCGGCCGTGGCAGTGCGCAGCATCTCGTAATCGTCGGAGTTGACCGGGATGTTGGTATGGACGTTGCCGTCGCCGGCATGCATGTGCAGCGCCACGAAGACCCGCCCGCGGAGCACGCGCCGGTGGGCCTCCTCGCACGCGGCCAGGATCGGGGCGAAGACGCGCCCGCCGAATATCTGCTGCAGCGGCGTGCGCAGCTCGCGCTTCCACGATACGCGAATCGTG
>DASZYK010000554.1:0-24535 GCA_035545455.1 Steroidobacteraceae bacterium | reverse complement strand
TCGCGGTGGAAGGCGTGCAGTTTCACCCGGAAAGCATTCTGACGCCGCACGGACCGAGGCTGCTCGGCAATTTCCTCGGGCAACCGCAGCCCGGTGCGTCCGCCGCGCGCAGCGTTCTGGTCGCGGGAGCCGACGATGCCGTCCGCGCGTGATCTCCTCGATCGTCTGCTCGAGCGGCGCGACCTCACCCAGGCGCAAGCCGAAGAGCTGCTGTGCCTCCTGACGGATCCCGGGACCTCGTCGGCGATGTCCGGCGCGATCCTCGCCGCCATGCGCTCGAAGGGCGTCGTGGCCGACGAAGTGCGCGGCTTCGCCCAGGCCATGCGCCGGCTGGCGCGCCGGCCATCGATTCCCGCGGGGCTGCCGGCTGTCGACGTCGTCGGCACCGGCGGCGACTGCTCCGGAAGCCTCAACATTTCCACGGGCACCGCGCTGCTCACCGCCGCTTGCGGCGTGCCGGTGGTGAAGCACGGCAACCGGTCGATCTCGAGCCGCGCGGGCAGCGCCGACGTGTTGGAGGCGCTCGGTCTCGCGCTGCCGCTCGACGAAGAGCTGGCCGGCAAGTACCTGGCGGCCTGCAATTTCACGTTCCTGTTCGCGCCCCACTACCACCCGGCCACCAAAGCGGTCGGCGCAGTGCGGGCCGCGCTCGGCGTTCGCACCGTGTTCAACATCCTGGGACCCCTCACGAACCCCGCGGAGCCGCCCTTCCACGTGATCGGCGCCTTCAGCCTGGAGGTGGCCGAGCTCATCGCCCGCACGCTGGCCGGCATGCCGATGGAGCGGGCCTTCGTGGTGCATGGCGCGCAGGGCTGGGACGAGCCCACGCCGGTGGGGCCATTCACGCTTTTCGACGTGCGTCCGGGTCACACCGAGCGCAGGACCCGCACGCCGGAAGACTATGGGTTGCGGCGCTGCCAGCCGTCGGATCTCACCGGCGGAGATGCCAGGCACAATGCAAGTGCCCTGCGGGCAGTGCTCACCGGCGAGGATCGCGGGCCGCACCGCGACTGTCTGCTGTTGGGGGCCGCCCTCGCCCTGGAAGTGACCGGACAGGCCTCCGATCCGCGCGAGGCCGTCGAGCGCGCCGCGGCGGCCATCGACCGGGGCGCAGGCACGCGTGTGCTCGATGCCCTGGCGGCTCCCCGCATGGAGACGGCATGACGAAATCATCTGCAAGGATTCTGCCCGGCGGGCGAGGCGATTTTCTGCGGCAGATGGCCGCGGGCAGCCGCGCGCGCGTCGCCGCGGCCCGCACCGCTTGCCCGCAGGCGGAGCTGCTCGCCAGGGCCCTGGATACGCCCCCGCCGCCACGGCTGCATCTGCAGCCCGGCGGGTTCGACCTCATCGCGGAGCTGAAGCTGCGCTCGCCCGCTGCCGGGCAGCTCAAGGGCCCGGGGGAGGATGTGGTCGGGCGGGTAACGACGTACGCGCACGCGGGCGCCGCCGCGGTGTCGGTGCTCACGGAGCCCACCAGGTTCGACGGCAGCCTCGGGCACCTGAGCGCGGCGGCGCAGGCGCTCTCGCCGCTGGGCATCCCGGCCATGCGCAAGGACTTCCTGGTGGACGCTTATCAGGTGATCGAGGCCCGCGTGGCCGGGGCTGGCGGCGTGCTCGCCATCCTGCGGATGCTCTCCGAGCCCGAGCTCGAGGCCCTGATTCAACAGGCCCGGACGCTGGAGCTTTTCGTGCTGCTCGAGGCGTTCGACGAGCGCGACCTGGAGCGGCTGCACGGGCTGCTCTCGAGGGTGGGCGGCGCGGGCCTGCTCGCGGGCGTCAACTCGCGCGATCTCGCGACCCTCCAGGTGGTCCCGAGCCGGCTGCAGCAGCTCGCGCCGCACCTCCCCACGGGCGTTCCACGGGTGGCCGAGAGCGGGGTCGGGTCCGCCGCGGATGCACGCCGGGCGGCCGAAGCCGGCTATGATCTCGCTCTCGTCGGCAGCGCGCTCATGAGCGGCGACGACCCGGCGGCCCTGGCGCGTGCCATGCTGACGGCCGCGCGAGCCGCCCGCGCCGACGCGATCATCAGGTGAGCGGACAACATGTGGATCAAGATCTGTGGGATGACGACCCCCGAAGCAGTCGCGGCGGCGCTGGCGGCTCGGGTCGATGCGATCGGCTTCGTCTTTGCGGACTCCCCGCGGCAACTGACTCTCGAGGATGCGGTAGCGCTGGCGGAGCCCGCCCGCGGGCGCGTCCGCTGTGTCGCCGTGACCCGCCATCCCAGCCAGCGGTATCTCGATGACGTGCTCTCGGTTTTCCGTCCCGACGTGCTGCAAACCGACGCCGAGGACCTGCGCGTCCTGCGGCTGCCGCGGCAGCTCGAGCTGCTGCCCGTCTTCCGCGGGTGGGATGCGGCCCAGAGCACGTCCCGGGTCCAACCGGCGCTGCTGCCCGCGCGGCTGCTGTTCGAGGGGCTGACGAGCGGCAGCGGGACGACATGCGACTGGGTCACCGCCCAGCGCCTGGCGCGCCGGACGCAGCTCGTGCTGGCCGGCGGCCTGGATGCCGAGAACGTCGGCACGGCCATCGGCGCCGTGCGCCCATTCGGCGTCGACGTGTCGACCGGCGTGGAGGAGCGGCCGGGCGTCAAGAGCCCGACCGAAGTGGTGCGGTTCGCGGCGGCGGCGCGCAGCGCCTTCGAGATGATCCAACAGGAGCAACGTTCGGCATGAGTGTCGGCGCATCCCGCGATTTCATCGCGGACCTGATCTCGGGCCGCTTCCCCGATGTGCGCGGCCGGTTCGGGCCGTTCGGCGGGCGCTACGTGCCGGAGACGCTGATTCCGGCGTTGGATCGCCTGGAGCAGGGCGTCCGGGAGCACCTGCACACGGCGGCCTTCCAGCAGGAGCTCACGCAGGAGCTTTCGAGCTGGGTGGGGCGGCCCACCGCGCTGACGTTCGCCGGCCGGCTGTCCGGGCGCTGGGGGGCGCGTATCTGGCTGAAGCGCGAGGATCTCGCTCACACCGGGGCGCACAAGATCAACAACGCCATCGGCCAGGCGCTCCTCGCCAAGCGCCTCGGCGCCCGGCGAATCGTTGCGGAGACCGGCGCCGGACAGCACGGTGTGGCGAGCGCTGCGGCCTGCGCACGCCTGGGGCTGCCCTGCACCGTCTACATGGGAGCCCTCGACATGGAACGGCAGGCCCCGAACGTCGACCGCATGCGTCTCCTCGGCACCACCGTCGTGGCCGTTACCAGCGGTGACCGCACCCTCAGAGCCGCGATCGATGAGGCGCTGCGCGACTGGGTGTCGGATCCGCTGGGAACGTACTATCTGCTCGGCTCCGCCCTCGGGCCGCACCCCTACCCCTACCTGGTGCGCGAGCTGCAGTCGGTCATCGGCCGCGAGGCGCGCGCACAAATCGTGGAGAGAAACGGAGCGCTGCCCGATGCGGTCATCGCCTGCGTGGGCGGCGGCTCCAACTCGATCGGCGCGTTCCACGCGTTCGTTCCGGATCGGGCCGTGGAGCTGCTCGGCATCGAGGCGGGCGGACGCGGCACGGGTCTCGGCGACAACTCCGCGACGCTCTCCTTCGGCCGGCCCGGCGTGTTGCACGGCACCTACTCGATGCTGCTTCAGGATGAGAACGGCCAGATCCAGGAGACCCATTCCGTGTCGGCGGGCCTGGATTATCCGGGCGTCGGGCCGGAGCACGCGCTGCTGGCGTCGGCGGGAAGAGCGCGATACGAGGCCGCAAGCGATTCGGAAGCGCTGGAGGCCGTGCGCGCGCTGTGCGAGTGCGAGGGCATTCTGCCGGCGCTCGAGAGCGCGCATGCGCTCGCCGGGGCACGGCGCTGGGCCGGCAGCCATCCCGGGGGGACGGTGCTCGTGTGCCTCTCCGGGCGTGGCGACAAGGACATGCCGACGCTGCAACAGACATTGCTGGCGCCGAAACAATGACGGGTCACGAGCAGGTCAGCGCCGCAATCCGCGCGGCCAAGGCGCGCGGCGAAACGGCGCTCGTCGCATACCTGACCGCCGGCTTTCCGGACCGCGATGGCTTCAAGGAGCATCTGCAGGCCATCGCCGCAGCCGCGGACGTCGTCGAGATCGGCGTTCCCTTCACCGATCCCATGGCCGACGGCGTCACCGTCCAGCGGGCCAGTCAGGCCGCCCTTGCCCAGGGCGTCAGCCTGCGATGGATCCTGGCGCAGCTCGAGGCGATGCCGCGGGCGAAGGCGCCACTGCTGCTCATGAGTTATCTCAACCCGCTGCTCGCGCTCGGACCGGAGACGCTCGCCTCGTCCGCCGCGCATGCGGGCGTGGCGGGCTTCATCGTTCCCGATCTGCCCTTCGACGAGAGCGCGGAGTTGCGGACGGCACTGCAGGCGCAGGGTCTCGCCCTGATCCAGATGGTCACGCCGGTGACTCGCCAGCAACGACTGGAGCAGATCTGCGCCAGCAGCCAGGGCTTCGTGTACGCGGTGACGATGACCGGCACGACCGGCAAGAGCGCCGCGGTGCCGCCCGAGGTCACGAGTTATCTCGACAACGTCCGCTCCCGATCGCCGGTTCCCGTGTGCGCGGGATTCGGGATCCGCGGACGCGAGCAGCTCGAGCTGCTGCGGGATCACGTCGACGGGGTGGTGATCGGCTCCGCGCTGGTCGAGGTGCTCGAGCGGGGTGAAGACCCGGCGCGCTGGCTGCGCGAGCTCCGAGGACGCTGATGTGAGCGCACTCGTCGTCGCGAGCCGCTTCCGCGGTCCCGAAGGCTCCGCCAACGGCGGCTATTTCGCGGGCTGCGTCGCGGCGCGTGCCGGTAGGACGGTGGCGGTAAGGCTCCTGCGGCCGCCGCCGCTCGACACCCCGCTCGAGGTCGCGGAACTGCCCGACGGCACGATCACGGTGACGTCGGGACCGGAGCGCGTGGGCGAGGCGAGACCCGCCACGCTGGAATTGACGCCTCCCGCGCCGCCGAGCTATCTCGAGGCCGTCGAGGCTTCGCGCCACTACGCCGGCTTCAAACACCACCCGTTCCCCACCTGCTTCGTCTGCGGCACTCGGCGGGCGCGGGGCGACGGTATGAGGGTTTTCGCCGGCCCGGTAACTGCCCGCGGCCTGGTGGCCGCCCCGTGGGTACCCGACGCGTCGCTGGACGGCGGCGACGGCAAGGTTCGGCCGGAGTTCATGTCGGCCGCGCTCGACTGCCCCGGCGCCTACGCAGTGAACGCCGACGGCCGGACGATGCTCCTGGGAGAGATCACCGTTCACGTCGACCGTCTGGTGCATGTCGGCGAGCCTTGCACTGTCATTGGCTGGCCGCTCGAATCGAGCGGACGCAAGCACGCCGCCGGGACCGCCGTCTTTGCCGAAGACGGCGAAGTCTGCGGTCTGGCGCGCGCCACCTGGATCGAGCTCAAGCGCTAGGAAGGCCTCGCATCACTCTGCGTGTGCCGGCCGCCCTTCTGCGCGATGCCGTGCAGCGCGGAGCCGGCCTGGGCGGGCTCGTGCTCGCGGGCGATGTCGCCCAGGGAGATGATGCCCGTCAGGCGCTTGTCGCGATTCAACACCGGGAGCCGGCGCACCTGCAGCTCCGCCATGTTCTGCGCGACCCGATCGACGTCATCGTCCTCGAAGCAATACTTCACCTCCGGCGTCATGATCTCGTTCACGGGCGTGTCGGCGGGATCGCGTCCCTCGCCGGCACCGCGGATCGCGATGTCGCGGTCCGTGATCATTCCGACCAGCCGGTCGCCGGCGCCTACGGGCAGAATGCCCGCGTCGATCCGTGCCATCATCTGCGCGGCGCGCTGAATCGAATCGTCGGGGCTCGCGATCTCGACCTGGCGGCTCATCACCTCGCTGACTTTCATCGCTCCCTCCTCAATGGCTCGAGTGGCTCGGACGGTTTCGAGCGCAGACCAAGCAAGAAACGTTCTTCCTACGTCCCGGGGCGCGTCTGCGAGGAGAGGCCTCCTGACACGATGTGCGCCGCGCGCCAGCCGCCCAGCCTGTAGTAGAGCGCGGCGAGGGCCGCGGCGAGCGCGGAGGAGATCGGAAAGCTCCACCAGATGGCATCCGCGTGATAACGCGAGAGCAGCGCGTCGGCGAGCGGAAAGCGCACGAGCAGCAGCGAGACCGTCATGATGACCAGCGGGAAGATCACCGCGCCGGTCGAGCGCACGGTCGCGAACAGCACCATGGCGATCGCGAAGAACATGTACGACGGCGTCGCGATGTGATTCAGATGCGCGGCGATCTGCAGAGCCGCGGATCCCGCCGGCAGGAACGGCGAGAAGGCGCGCCCACCGAGGAGCTCCAGCACGACGATCACCGAGCCGGTGATGACGATGCCGAACGCTACACCGACCGCCGCGATCCTGTTGACGCGATGCCACTTGCTCGCGCCGACGTTCTGCGCAGCCATGGCGGACACGGCCTGACCGACGGCGAAGGCAGGCATCTGGATGTAGTTCCAGATCTGCAGCGCAGCGCCGAACGCGGCCGTCGTATCCACCCCGAAACGGTTGACGAGCGAGATCATCAGCACGCCGCTCAGCGAAATGACGAGGATCTGTCCGCCCATGGGCAGGCCTTTGCGCACCAGCGCCGCGGCCAGCCGCCAGTCGATCCTGAGCAGCCGGAGCTCCTCGCCGCGCAGGCAGAGCAGATGCCGGCGCCGGTACAGGTGGCGCACCATGGCCGTGAGGCTGACGGTCTGGGCGATGAAGGTGGCGAGCGCGGAGCCGGCGATGCCGAGGCGCGGCGCGGGCCCCAGGCCGAAGATGAACACCGGATTCAGGCTGATGTCGAGACCGACGGAGAGCAGCATGAAGTAGAAGGGCGTCTTCGAGTCCCCCGCGGCGCGCAGCACCGCCATCACGAAGGCGTACATGTAGAGCGAGGGCAGCGCGCAGAAGATCACGCGCATGTAGGCGATCGCGAGCGGCAGCGACTGCGCAGGAGTCTTCATGGCGGCGAGGATCGACGGCGACAGTGTCAGGCCCGCCACCGCCATCAGCACGGAGACGCCCGCGAAGAAGGTGGCGCTGGTTCCGACCGCATGCCTCGCGCCGCGGATGTCGTTGGCGCCGATGCGCTGGGCGACCAGGATGGTGGCCGCCATGGCGATGCCGAACGCCACGCCGATCAGGAGGAACATCACGACATTGGCGTTCGAGGTGGCCGTGAGCGCCGCCTCGCCGAGAAACCGGCCAACCCAGATGGAGTTGACCGAGGCGTTCAGGGACTGGAGCACATTGGCGTAGAGGATGGGCAGGGCGAAGTGCACCATCCCGCGGCTGATGGAGCCTTCCGTGAGCGAACGGCTGGAACTCAAGCGCCGGGTTTCCGCGTCAGAGGAACCGGTGGGCGGCGAGCAGCCCGCCGGCGCCGCCCGCGCTCAGCACCCAGCCCGGCCAGCCGCCGTGGTAGAGGGCGAGCCAGACGAGTCCCGCGAGAAGCACCGCCGACCCGACGGTGAAGGCGTCGCGCCGGCGGTTGGCACGGCGGATCTCCGCCCGCAGGGCCGCGACCTCGGGCGTCTCCACCCGCATCCGGATCATGCCGCCCTGCGCCCGGTGCAGTGCCCCCTTGACCACCGTCGGCAGTACACGGGCCGCCTCGATCAGCTCCGGCATCTGGATGCGCAGGCTTCTGAAGGCCTGGCGCATGCTCATGCGCTCGCGCATCCACTCCCGCAGGATGGGCGTCGCCGTGTGCCAGATATCGAGCTGCGGGTAGAGCTCGCGCCCGAGCCCCTCCACGTTGAGCAGCGTCTTCTGCAGCAGGATGAGCTGCGGCTGCAGCTCCATGTTGAACCGGCGCGAGATCTCGAAGAGCCGCAGCAGGATATTTCCAAAAGAGATGGCCTCGAGCGGCCGGTCGAAGATGGGCTCGCATACGGTGCGCACCGCGGACTCCATCTCATCGATGCGCGTCGTGGGCGGCACCCAGCCCGATTCCACGTGCAGCTGCGCCACTCTGCGGTAGTCACGGTCGAAGACCGCGAGGAAGTTCTCCGCCAGGTAGTGCTGATCGCGCGGATCGAGCGTGCCTACGATCCCGAAGTCGACGGCCGCGTACCGGGGCCGGAGGGGATCGTCCACCATGACGAAGATGTTGCCCGGATGCATGTCGGCGTGAAAGAAGTTGTGCCGGAACACCTGGGTGAAGAAGATGCGCACGCCGTTCTCGGCGAGCCGCTTGATGTCGGTGCCGGCGGCCCGCAGCCGCTCCATGTCGGAAATCGGGATGCCACGGATGCGCTCCATCACCATGACGTCCAGCCGGCAGTAATCCCAGTAGACCTCCGGGACATAGAGCAGATCGGAGCCGGCGAAGTTGCGCTTCAGCTGCGAGGCGTTGGCCGCCTCGCGCATGAGGTCGAGCTCGTCGAGGATCGTCTTCTCGTACTCAGCGACGATCTCCTGCGGCCGCAGGCGGCGCCCTTCGCGCCAGTAGGTCTGCGCGAGCTCGGCCAGCGCATAGAGCACGTCGAGGTCGCGCGCAATCAGCTCCCGCATGTCCGGGCGCAGGACCTTGACGACCACCTCCTTGCCGTCGGGCAGCCGCGCGGCGTGTACCTGCGCGATGGAGGCCGCGGCGAGCGGCGTCTCCTCGAACTCGGAAAACGCCTGCGAGACGGGCTGGCCGTACGCGCGCTCGATGATCGCGCGCGCCAGCGTGCCGGGGAACGGCGGCACCCGGTCCTGCAGCTTCGCGAGCTCGTCCGCGACGTCCTTCGGCAGGAGGTCGCGGCGCGTGGACACCGCCTGGCCGAACTTCACGAAGATGGGGCCGAGCTCCTCGAGCGCGAGCCGCAGGCGCACGGCCGGGCTGGCGGTGCGGTGGGGATTCAGCCAGGTGTCCGGCGAGAGATAGAAGAGGAAGCGCAGCGGCGCGTACAGATGCGTCGCGCGCACGAAATCGTGCAGGCCGTATTTCAGCAGCACCCGCTGGATCTGCAGGAGCCGCGCGAGAACGCGCAGCTTCACGGCCGCTGCACCGACGTCACTTGGACGCGAGCCGCTGCTTCAGCAGCTCGAGGCGGGCATCGAGGCGGTCGACATCCTCGCGCAGCGCGTCCACTCCCCGCAGGAACTGCTCTCCCTCCTCGCGGGATACGAGGTCGCCTCGCTCGTGGCTGAAGTACTCGCCGACGTCCCGCAGCAGTGTTGCCGCGGCATCGCGGGTCCACCCCAGAGCGCCACGCGCGAACCGTCCGATGCGATGCGCGGCCACATCCCCGATGAGCAGCGACAGCTCTTCCTCCGGATCAGGCGCGAGCAGCCGCGCCAGCTCCTGGAACTTCTGCGCAAGCTCCGCATCGCCGCGCACTTCGACCTCTCCCCCGGACAGCGCCGCGTCCGCACGGCCCAGGGCGAGCAGACTCAATGGGCCGCCGATCACCTCCGCGTCCGCCGGGAGGCTGCCGCGAGTGATGCGCAGGGAGCTGCCCGTGGACTCCACCAGCAGGCGGGCCATGGCGGGCGACTCGACGGCGATGCGCCGGCCCGTGAGCTCGGCGCAGAGCTGCTGCGCGCGCGGCGAGCGGGGGAGCCCCCTGTTGAGGACGTTCTCGATGGTGGCGGTGAGCATGATCGGCCCGTCAGTATTTGTAGCCGCGGTGCACCGCGACGATGCCGCCCGAGAGATTATGGTAACGGCAGCCTTCGAGCCCCGCCGCGCGCATCATCTCCAGCAGCGCCTCCTGGCCGGGGTGCATGCGGATGGATTCAGCGAGATAGCGGTAGCTCGCCTCGTCCCGCGCCACGAACCGCCCGAGGAGCGGCAGCACGCGGAAGGAGTAGGCGTCATACAGCGGCCCGAGGCCCGGAGCCACGGGGTGGGAGAACTCCAGCACCAGAAGCTGGCCGCCCGGCTTCAGCGCCCGCCGCATGGCGGCGAGCGCCGCGGGCTTGTCGGTGACGTTGCGCAGCCCGAAGCCGATCGTGATGCAGTCGAAAGTGTCGTCGGCGAAGGGCAGGCGCTCCGCATTGGCCTGGACGTACTGCACGTTGCCGAGGAAGCCCCGGTCGGTCAGCCGGTCACGCCCCCGGTGCAGCATGGCGGAGTTGATGTCGCTCAGCACCACGAGGCCGCGGTCGCCCACCTGAGCGGCCATGCCGGCGGCGAGATCCCCGGTGCCGCCGGCCACGTCGAGCGCGCGCTGCCCGGGCCGCAGCCCCGTGAGCGACAGGGTGAACCGCTTCCAGAGCCGGTGAGCGCCCGCCGACATCAGATCGTTCATCAGGTCGTAGTTGCGGGCGACCGAGTCGAAGACGCCGCGTACCCGGCGCGCCTTCTCGGTCCAGGGCACGCGCTCGTAGCCGAAATCAGTGGATCGGGGGTCGGTCATCGCTTCGCCGGGTCGCGGGAGGGGCGCATTGTATCGCCTTGCTTTTTGCCGCACATGCTGCGCAGAATCCGACCCCGGTAAGGGGGGTCTTGGACCTGGAAGGCCGGTCGGTGGTTCAACCACCGCCCGGCCTTTCATTTTTATGGGCGCAAAGTGCGGCATCCTGCCGCTTTGCGCGAGCGCGGCCGCATGACTGCCTCGATCTCGCGGCCCAGGGGCGGCCCTGGGCCGCTTACCTACTTGCTTTCGGGCGGTGACAGGGATCGCCTGCGTGCCAGGTAGTGGGCCCATCTGGCGTCGCGGTCGCGGCCCAGCTCGTAGAGGTATTTCCAGGTGTAGAGCCCGGTGTCGTGGCCGTCGTCGAAGACGAGCTTCACGGCGTACTGGCCGACCGGCTCGATGGCGCGTATGCCGACCGTCTCCTTGCCGAGCACCAGGGTCTCCTGGCCCGGGCCATGGCCCTTGACCTCCGCGGACGGGGAATGGACCCGCAGGTACTCGAAGGGCAGCTCGAACCGGCTGCCGTCCTCGAAGGTGACCTCGAGCAGGCGTGGCCCGCGGCGGAGCCTGATCTCCAGCGGTAGTGGATCGGCGGACGGCATGGGGGGGAGTATAGGTGCCGGGACACGGCTTGCACTATCATGGACGCCCCTGCTCCAGCAGTGGAACAACGTGGACGCTACCGATACTTCCCACCCCGACTACTATCACCGCGTGGTCGATTGCCAGTGGGCCTGTCCGGCCCACACCGATGTCCCCGAGTACATCCGGCTGATTGCCCAGGGGCGCTTCACCGAGGCGTATCTCGTCAATCGGCACTCCAACGTCTTTCCAGGCATCCTCGGACGGGTCTGTGACCGGCCCTGCGAGCCGGCGTGCCGCCGCGGCCGGGTCGAGGCCAAGCCGGTCGCCATATGCCGGTTGAAGCGCGTGGCCGCCGACAATCGCGACGACATCGGCGGCAGGCTGCCGCCCGTTCCCAAGATCAAGAACGGCAAGCGCATCGCCTGCATCGGCGCCGGCTGCGCCTCGCTCACGGTCGCCAACGACCTGATGCCGCTCGGCTACGAAGTCACCATCTTCGAGCAGTACGGCGAGCCCGGGGGGCTGATGCGCACCAACATCCCCTCGTTCCGCCTGCCCCAGGCGGTGCTCGAGGAGGAGATCGGCATGATCGTCGGCATGGGAGTGGACCTCAGGCTCGGCCACAAGGTGGAGAGCATGAGGGATCTGCTCGCGAGCGGCGGCTTCGACGCGGTGTTCGTGGGCTCGGGCGCGCCCAAGGGCAAGAACCTCGACCTTCCCGGCCGCGCCGAGGCGGCGGCCAACGTGCACATCGGCATCGCCTGGCTGGAATCGGTGGCCTTCGGGCACATCGAGCGGATCGGCGGGCGCGTGCTCATCATAGGAGTGGGCAACACGGCGATGGACTGCTGCCGCACGAGTCTCAGGCTCGGCGCCAGGCAGGTGAAGGTGATGGCGCGCAAGCCGCGCGGCTTCTTCAAGGCCTCCGAATGGGAGCTCGAGGACGCCGAAGAGGAAAGCGTCGAGATCGTGGTCAACCGCTCACCGAAGGCATTCGTCGTCGAGGAGGGACGCCTGGTCGGGATGACATTCGACTGCATGGAGTACGAGCTCGACGCCCGCGGGCGCATCACGGCGGAGCGGGTGGCCGGCGAGGAATTCATTGCCGCGGACGACGTCATTCTCGCAATCGGGCAGGAGAACGCATTCCCCTGGATCGAAGGCGACCTCGGCATCGAATTCGACAAGTGGCACGTGCCCAAGGTGGACCCGGTGACGCACCAGTCCACCCGTCCCGGCGTCTTCTTCGGCGGCGATGCCGCCTTCGGCCCGAAGAACATCATCTGGGCGGTGGAGCACGGCCACCAGGCGGCCATCTCCATTCACAGGCATTGCCAGGGGGAGCCGGTCACCCAGCGCCTGCCCCCCGGCGTGAATCTGCAGAGCCGCAAGATGGGCATGCACGAGTGGTCGTATTCCAACGACTACGCGCCGGTCGAGCGGCGGCTGATGCCGCACGTCTCTCTCAAGGAGCGCTTCAAGAAGCTCAACATCGAGGTGGAGCTGGGCTTCACCGCGGAGCAGACGGCTCAGGAGGTGCAGCGCTGCCTCAACTGCGACGTGCAGACCGTGTTCTCGGCGAAGCTCTGCATCGAGTGCGACGCCTGCCTCGATATCTGCCCCGTCGATTGTCTCACCATCACCGCGAACGGCCCCGAAGCGGAGTTGCGCGGCAGGCTGAAGGTCCCCGCCCGCAATCTGACGCAGCCGCTTTACGTGTCGGCGCCGCTGCCGCAGACGGCGCGCGTGATGGTCAAGGACGAGGACCTCTGCGTGCACTGCGGCCTCTGCGCCGAGCGTTGCCCCACGGCCGCCTGGGACATGCAGAAGTCCCACGTCCGCTGGCCGCATGCCGAGGACGAGGCCCGGGCCCTGGAAGCCCGCAAACCCAAGATCGCCTGAACGCGAACAGCCCAGGCCGGCCCCGTGTGAATGAGAGCTCATCGCAAAATGGATCTTGGCCAGAGCGCCGTGAATCCATCCATGGAGGCTCGCGGATCGCCATCCTGGCGATCAGCGTCTGGCCAAGGTCCGCTTTGCGATGAGCCCGGACGTCAAAAATGACAGTTAGCCGCATCAACGATTTCACCATCAAGATCGCCACGGTGAACGGCACCGGCTCGGCGAGTGCCAACACGCTGCTCATGAAGTCCATCTTCAGAAGCGGCATCCCCGTGATGGGCAAGAACTACTTCCCGTCCAACATCCAGGGCCTGCCCACCTGGTACGAGATCCGTGTCTCCCGCGACGCCCACGTTGCCCGCTCCGGCACGGTGGACCTCATGGTCGCGATGAACGCCGAGACCTATTCGCGCGACGTCAGGGAAGTCGCGCCGGGCGGCTATCTCGTGTACGACTCCACGTGGCCGCGCCCGGCGCTCCTCGGCCGTTCCGACATCAACGTGCTCGGCGCCCCGCTCGCCAGGATGTGCAACGAGAGCTTCAACGGAGTGCGCACGCGCATTCTGATGAAGAACATCTGCTACGCCGGTGTCCTCGTGGCGCTGCTCGATCTCGACCTCGAGCGGATCCGCGAGCTTCTGGCCGAGACCTACGCGAAAAAGCCCCATCTCGTCGACAGCAACATGAAGGCGATCGGGCTCGGCTATGACTATGCGCGGCAGAATTTCCCCTGCCCGCTGCCTCTCAGAGCCGAGAAGATGGATCGCACCGCCGGACACATCATGATCGACGGGAACACCGCGGCGGCGCTCGGCTGCCTGTTCGCGGGCGCGACCGTCGCGGCGTGGTACCCGATTACTCCCTCGACTTCGCTCATGGACGCGTTCAAGAGCTTCTGCGATCGCATGCGAGTCGATCCGGACACGGGCGCCAAGCGCTTCGCCTTCATCCAGGCGGAGGACGAGCTCGCGGCCATCGGCATGGTGATCGGCGCGTCGTGGAACGGGTCCCGCGCTTTCACGGCGACTTCCGGTCCGGGCATCTCGCTCATGAACGAGTTCCTCGGCCTCGCCTACTACGCGGAGGTGCCGGCGGTCCTGTTCGACGTGCAGCGTGTCGGACCCTCGACAGGCATGCCGACCCGCACTCAGCAGTGCGACGTGATGGAGTGTGCCTATGCCTCCCACGGCGATACCCGCCACGTCTGCCTCTATCCCGCGAATCCGGAAGAGTGCTTCTACATGGCCGCCCAGGCCTTCGACCTGGCGGAGCGCCTGCAGACGCCGGTCATCGTACTGTCCGACATCGACATCGGCATGAACGACTGGATGTGCCGCGAGCTCAAGTGGGACGACGCTTACCGCCCGGACCGCGGCAAGATGCTGGACAAGGCGCAGATCGAGAAGCTGGAGAAGTTCCAGCGCTACCTCGACAAGGACGGCGACGGCATCCCGTACCGGACCCTGCCGGGGGTGCATCCCAAGGGCGCATGGTTCGCGCGCGGCTCGGGACACTCGCAGTACGGCACGTACACGGAGGACTCGACGGAGTACCAGATCGTGATCGACCGGCTGCTGAGGAAATGGGACACCGCAAAGAAGCTGGTCCCGCGCGCCATCATCGATGCCACGGCCGGCAGCGACATCGGGATCGTCTCCCTGGGAAGTTGCGACAGCGCGATTCACGAGGCGCTCGCGATCCTCAAGGCCCGCGGCATCGGCGTGAACTACATGCGCGTGCGCTCCTTCCCCTTCAGCGAGGACGTGGAGCGGTTCCTCGCCGCGCACCGCCTGCTGTTCGTCGTGGAGCAGAACCGGGACGCGCAGTTTCGCGCGCTGCTCACGCTGGAGACGGCGGTGGAGAAGTCCAAGCTGCGCTCGCTCCTGCACTACAGCGGTCTGCCGATCTCCTCGAGCTTCATCGTCGAAGGAGTGCTGGCCGAAGTGCAGCCTGCTCCGAGACCCGCCGCCGCGGAGGCGAGTGCCCCCGGAAGCGCCGAGCCACAGCGCAAAGATGCGGCGCGCGCCTGAGCATACGGAAGCCCATCCATGACCTTCATCCCGAAACCCAGGATCGTCCACCCCTCCCTGCCGCGCAACGCGCTCGGCCTGGTGCGCCGCGATTACGAGGGCGCTCTCTCGACGCTCTGCGCCGGCTGCGGGCACGACTCCATCACCGCCGCCATCGTGGAGGCCTGCTGGCGTCAGTCGCTCGAGCCGCAGAACGTGGTGAAGCTGTCCGGCATCGGCTGCTCTTCGAAGACGACTGCCTACTTCGTCAGCGGCGGCCACGGCTTCAACTCGGTGCACGGCCGGATGCCGTCCATCGCGACCGGGGCCAACGCGGCCAACAGGCGCCTCACTTACATCGGCGTCTCGGGTGACGGCGACACGCTGTCCATAGGCCTCGGCCAGTTCTGCCATGCGATCCGCCGCAATCTCGACATGCTCTACATCATCGAGAACAACGGCGTCTACGGGCTGACCAAGGGGCAGTTCTCCGCCTCGGCCGATATCGGTACCAAGGCGAAGAAGGGCGAAACCAACTTCCAGCCGCCCATCGATCCGGCGCTGCTCGCGATGACACTCGGAGCATCGTTCGTGGCGCGCAGCTTCTCGGGCGACAAGCAGCAGCTGGTGCCGCTCATCGAGGCCGGCCTCAGGCATCGCGGGTTCGCTCTCATCGATGTTCTCTCGCCCTGCGTCACGTTCAACGATCACGAGGGCTCGACCAAGAGCTACGCCTACACGCGCGAGCACTACGAGCCGGCCGTGCAGGCCGACTTCGTGCCGCCGGAGCGGGAGATCACGGCCGAGTACGCCGCCGGCGAGGCGCTTGCCGTGACGATGCACGACGGCAGCCGCATCGTGCTGCGCAAGCTCGATGCCGCTTATGACCCCACCGACCGGGGAGCGGCGCAGGCCAGGGTGCAGGAGCGGCTGAGGTCCGGTGAGTATCTGACCGGTCTGCTGTATGTGGACCCGGGTACGGGCGCCGAAGCATCCGGCCGCGCCTCGTCACCGGCGGGGGGAGAGCCCAGGCCCCCGCGGGAGTTCCACCAGGTCATCGGCACCCCCGAGGAGCCGTTGAACAGCCTCCCCTACGAGGTGCTGTCACCCGGGTCCAAGGGTCTGGCGAAGATACTGGCCAGGTACCGCTGACTTCACGGCAGGATGGAAGATGCGGGTTTGCCGGTGGCGCTTGTATCTTTCCGGTGTCCTGGGGTATCGTGGCTTACCGGTCCGTGACACCTTTCCCTTTCCTGCCGCCTGCCGCCCGCCTTGCATTCGGGACCGGCTTCCGAGTCTGAGAAAAGCCGAATCGTTTCCGACCAGGTCGTATCTGTTTCTTGGAGTTTGATTGCATGACGAAGATCTACGTCGGAAACCTCCCGTTTTCGGCCACTGAGAGCGAGGTCCGTGATCTGTTCGCGCAGCACGGCACCGTCGAGTCCGTAAGCCTCATCACCGACCGGGATACCGGCCGGCCGCGCGGCTTCGGGTTCGTGGAGATGTCGCGCGCCGATGCTTCCCGGGCCATTCAGAACCTGAACGGCAAGGACCTCGGCGGACGACCCCTGCGGGTGAACGAGGCGCAGGAGCGCAGCGGCGGCGGCGGACGGGGCGGCGGCGCTCCGAAGCGCTGGTAAGCAGCCGATCCGGAAGGCCGGCCCTCTCGGGGCCGGCCTTTTTCATTGGGTCAATAGGACGCTGAGCCCAGGGCGTAGCGGACGGCCAGCTGCGCCTGCGTACTGGTGACCGGGCCGGAGCGGCCCAGGTATTCGCCCCAGCTGTATGAGCTGCCGGTGACGCGCAGCCATTCCAGCGTCACCGTCCAGCTCTTTCCCGGATAGAAGACGTAGGCCGCGGTCCAGGCGTGACCGCTCTGCTCGCCGTCAGGGTCGGCGTTGCGGCTGTCGACTTCGAACCGGTCGTAACGCACGCTCAGCATCTGCCGGTGGAACTGCTTGGACAGCAGTGCGTACCGCGCGCTGAACGGCCACTCGAGGGTCCGCCCGCCCGGGGCGATCCGCGTGCGCCCCGCGAGCCATTGAGCAATCACCGTCCAGCCCGCGCCATACTCCAGCCGCGCCCCCGCGCTGTCGAAGTCGGTGCGCCACGCGAGGACGCGGGAAACAACATCCGATCTGGAGGGATCCGCGCGGTTGTCGTAATGCAGCGCCGTGACCAGCAGGCGCCCCGGGTAATGCAGCTCCAGACCGCCGTAGTATCCCGCCCGCCCGTCTATCTCCCTGAACGGCTCGATGCGCCCGCCGGTCTGGCTTCGCAGCCTGCCCTCGCTGTCGAACAGCGGCGTCTGGCGGTCGTCGAGGACGAATCCGCCGTCGGCGAGCGCCGTGCCGGCTTCCTCGTTCCAGCCGAAGAGCCCAGCGACCGCACTGATGTCGAACGACAGCCCGCTGCGTGTGCCGAGCCAGTCAACCCTGCCCTCGGCGCCCAGAGTGCGCAGCTCCTGCGCTATCCAGCTGTCCAGCGCGGAGTAGGACAGCGTGTAGGGAGACGCCCACCCGCCCGCCCGATTCTCCAGTGAAATGGGCGCGTAGAATGCGCCGGCCTTGACGCGCACGCGCAGGTGATCGCGCGGGTACGGCCGGAACTGCAGATACGCTTCGGTGACGCCGACGGGATTCCTGTAGGAATGGTCCCACGCGGAGGCATCGACATGCAGCCTCCAGACCTCGCCGAGCGGCGCGTCGAGGGCCAGCCGCAGGCGGCCGAGCTGCAATCCGGACTGGCGCTCGCTGAAGCGCGTCGGACCGTAGCCGCCGTCGAGCGCCGAGAGCGCGGCATCGGACGTCACGGCGCGAAGATCGAGATCCAACTCCCAACTGGCCGCGCGGGCGGCCGTGGCGGCCAGCAGAGCCGGGGCGATGATCGCGAGAAGAGTTGCGGCGGCGCGCATCAATAGGTGTCCCAGGAAGCAGGCCGCCCCTCCATGGGCGCAGGACGCAGGGGCCTCGTGAGTTGCAGCGTCAGGGTCGCGCGATCCCCGGCGTCGATCGACAGCTCGCGGACGAGCGTGGGGGTCGCCTCGCGCATGCGAGGGTGCCAGACGGTGATCTCGTACCGGCCCGCGGGCAATTGGGCCGACCAGGCGCCCTGCGCGTCGGTGGTCCCGTAGAAGGGAGCGTCGGTGACGTCGATGTATCCGATCATCCAGTCATGAATGTTGCAGCCCAGGATGACGACGCCGGCGCGGTCGAAGAGCACGGGCGGATACGGCTTGCCCCGATACAGCGGCAGCTGGAAGCGCTTCGCCGGCGAGAAGGAGTAGATCTGGTGGCTGACGGAGTCGCTGTTGGGGAATGAGACCAGCGACCCCACGGGCACCACCAGCACTTCGGGGACGAACATGCGGTGTATCTGATCCCTCACCGCATGCGCGGGCGCTGGCGGAGGCAGCTTCTTGCCGACCGGGTGCACCGTGACGACGGCGTCGGGCAGAGGCCCGCCGTCCGGCAGCTGTATCGCGATGGCGAGCGATGCCGCCCATGCGGCTGAAGCGTGAAGCAGCGCGCACAGCAGCAACGCCCCTGCGAAGATGGCAGGGCACGTACTGCGGAACGTGCGGCTCGACCGTGCAGAGAGTCTCATTCCTGCCACCGGTTGCTCGCGCCGGCGTCCCTCGGCGCCTACGATGGGTTGGATTCGACCGGATATCATGGGCAGTTTCCGCAAACGGCTTCTCGTGCTGATCATCGGTCTGGCGGTTCTGACCCAGACTGTGACGCTGTTTGCAGTGCTGGCCAGCACCGCGCGCGACGTACGGGCTCGCGGCGCCGAGCAGTTGAGCGCCGCGGGCTCCTTCGTGGATCAGCTCATCCGCTACCGGGCGGAGCAGCTGGCCAGCGCCGTGGCGGTGCTGGCCGAGGATTTCGGCTTCCGCGAAGCGGTGGCGAGCGGGGACGGGCCGACGATGCTGTCCGCGGCCGGAAACAACGCCCGGCGGATCGGCGCCGATCTCGTGCTGCTCATGGATACGCATGGACGGGTGCTGGCCTCCAACGCGCCGTCCGGTGCGCATGTCGGGGCCTCGATCGGCGGCCTGCTGCTGGGGGCGTCCGACGGCAAGCACGGCCGGCCGCAGTTCATGGTGCTCGGCAAGAGGACCTACCAGCTCTTCCTTGCTCCGGTGCGCACGCCGGAGATCATCGCCTGGGTGGCCATGGGCTTCGCGGTGGACGACGCGCTCGCGCGCAAGATCCGCGACCTTGCCGGTGTGGAGGTCACCCTGGGCATCGGCGGACCGGCAGGCATCAGCCGCGTGGCATCGAGTCTGCCGCTGGCCCGACAGCGCGGGTCGCCGCTCGATTGGACGGTTCCGCCGGCCGCGGGCGGCGTGCGAGTGACGCGGCTCGGCGATACGAGCTATCTCACCGTCGTGCAGCGGATCGACGCGCCAGGGGAGCCGGTCGAAGCGATCCTGCAGAAGCCCATGGCCGCGGTGCTCGCCCCGTACCGGGAGCTGCGCGACTCGCTGCTGCTCATCGACGGTGTTGCCATCGTGCTCGCGGCGGTGGTCGGCATGATCCTGGGACGGAGCGCGAGCCGGCCGCTCGGTGAGCTGGTGCGAGCGGCGCAGCGGATTCAGCACGGCCGTTATGACACGGCGGTGGACATCTCCGGCGGCGAGGAATTCCGCAGCCTCGCGGCAACTTTCAACACCATGCAGCGCACCATCGCCGACCGCGAGGCCGATATCACCCGCCATGCATTCCACGATCCGCTCACGGGCCTTCCCAACCGCACGCAGGCGGAGCGCCGGCTGGAGGAGCTGCTGCGCGGCCGCGAGACTTCATCCCCTCTGGCTCTCGTTCTGATACTGGTGCGCAGCGTCCGGGAGGTGAATGCCACTTTCGGGCACGAGGTCGGAGACGAGGTGGTCAGAGAAGCGGCCCGGCGCCTCAGCCGCAATCTGGCCGCGGAGCATGTGATCGCCCGGCTCGGCGAGAATCAGTTCCTGATCATCGCGCCCGGTTATTCCGCGGAGCGCGCGCGCATCTACGTCGACCAGCTCGCCGGCGCGCTGCGCGGAGGCTTCCATCTCGCCGGAATGACCCTCGACCTCGGAGTGACTTCGGGTGTCTGCGTTTTTCCCGAGCATGGCCGGAGCCCGCAGGACCTGCTGCGCCGCGCGCGGGTCGCGCTCGAGGACGCCGATGACACCCGCCTGCGCATCGCGAGCTACGAGCCCGGCCGGGACGAGCAGCATCGGCGCAGGCTGACGCTCATCGCGGGCCTGCACGCGGCCATCGAGCACGATGAGCTGACGCTCAAGTATCAACCGAAGGTGGAGATCGCCACCCGTTGCGTGAAGAGCCTGGAGGCCCTGGTCCGCTGGCAGCATGCGACTCTCGGGGCGGTATCGCCGGGCGAGTTCGTGCCGCTCGCGGAAAGCGCGGGCGCCTCCAGGTCGTTGACCAACTGGGTTCTGGCAGCGGCCATCCGGCAGCTCGGCGAGTGGCGCCGCGCCGGCCTGCGCGTGCAGCTCGCCGTCAACCTCTCGGCGCCCGACATTCTCGACCCGGATCTCGGCGACGGCATCCTGCGGATGCTCGCCGATCGCCAGGTCGAGCCGGCGGCCCTTCTGCTCGAGATCACCGAGAGCGCGGTGATGCGCGACCCCGAGCTCGCCGCCCGCCACATGCAGCCGCTGCGAGCCGCCGGAGTGAGGTTCGCGCTGGATGACTTCGGCACCGGGCACTCGTCACTGTCGCTGCTCGGCCGACTGCCCGTCGACGAGCTCAAGATCGACCGCTCGTTCATCTCACAGGCCCTCTCCGGGCAGGGTGCGGCGGCGATCGTGGCATCGACCGTCGCGCTGGCGCACGGAATGGGGCTCAACGTGGTCGCGGAGGGGGTGGAGAAGCCCGAAGCGTGGAACCTGCTCAAGCGGCTGGGTTGCGATTGCGCCCAGGGCTACCTCATCAGCCGGCCGATGGCGGCGGACGCCGTACCGGAATTCGTACGGCAGGCCAATGACCTGCTGCCCGCCTCCGACTCGACGGTCATGCAGATCCGGGCCCTGGAGAGACTTGCCGGGTCGCGCCAGAGCTGATCCGGGAGCCGCTGCGGCACTGCGCGCGCCTGATGCTCTGCTAAACTGCGGGAATCTTCATCACGAGCACGGGAGCGATTCGATGGGCAAAGGCGACATGAGGTCCCGGCGGGGCAAGATCTACCGGGGCTCCTTCGGCAAGTCACGCGTCAAGGACCCGGCCAAGAAGAAGAAGCGGGCCACGGCCAAGAAATAGCCAGGGCTCGCCGAGGATCACCCGCCGGACCGCCCGGCCCCAGGTGGAACGCGGATTGCGACGCAGAGCCGCCGTTTGGCGACTTCCTTTGAGAGGTGATCCTATGAATCGCAGCCTGTTGTTGCTCTGCGTCGCGGCGCTTTCGCTCTCAGCGGCGGCCTGCGGGGGCAATTCGAGCAACGGTGGCGGGGGCTCGGCCAGCACTCCGCCGAGTGAGACGACTGCTCCCAGCACTCCGCCGCCGCCCAGCGACCAGAATGCACCCAGCTCGCAGCCGGGCGGCGCGCCGGAGCAGAATCCGCCACCGCCGCCGCCGAGCACCAGTCCCAACCCCAACGGCCCGCCGCCGGCCGGCGGAACGCCCCCTCCGCAGAACAACGGCAATCCGCCGCCGCAATAATCTAAACTCGCTGGGCGCCGCTCGGACGAGGACCGAGCCTTTCACCAGCATCGGCGCTTCCGCCTCGTCCGCACGCGATGCGGGGGCGCCGAATCGATCAGGAAAGAACAACGATCGCATGACTTCCGACTCTCTCCTCGGCTACGCCCGCTGGCGTCCGCATCCGTGGCACGGGCTCGATCCCGGGCCGGAAAGCCCGCGCGTGGTCAACGCCTACATCGAGATCACACCGTTCGACCTCATGAAGTACGAGGTCGACAAGGCCACGGGCTATCTGCGGGTGGACCGGCCGCAGCGCACCTCGTCCCATCCGCCGTCGCTCTATGGGTTCGTGCCGCAGACCTACTGCGGCGAGCGGGTGCGGCGCCTGGCGCGGGACTGCGACCGCGGTGACGGCGATCCGCTCGACATCTGCGTCATCAGCGAGCGGCCGATCACCCACTCGGAGATCCTGCTGCGGGCACGGGTCCTCGGGGGCCTGAAGATCATCGATCGCGGCGAGGCCGACGACAAGATCGTCGCGGTGTTGGACGGCGATTACATCTGGGGCGACGCGCGCGATCTCGCGGGCCTGCCGGCGGCGCTGCTCGAGCGGCTGGAGCACTATTTCTCCACCTACAAGCTGGTGCCCGGCGAGCCTGCAAACATCGCCGTCGTCGGCCGCTACGGCTACGAGGACGCCGCGCGGGTGATCAACGCGGCGATGGAGGATTACCGCGAGATGATCGGCCGGCTCACCGAAGAGAAGAACGGCTCCGCGAGCCGTTGACCGGCGGCATGAGTCGGGAATGAAGCGTTCGGGAGAGTACCCTCCGATAGCGGACTATGCCCTGATCGGCGATTGTCACTCCGCGGCGCTCGTGTCCCGGCAGGGCTCGATCGACTGGTGCTGCCTGCCGCGGTTCGATTCCGACAGCTGCTTCGGGCGCCTGCTCGACTGGGGTAAGGGCGGCTACTTCGAGATCACTCCCGTCGGGCGCTTCAGCTCGCGGCGCGAGTATCTCGAGAACAGCCTGGTGCTGGTGACCACCTTCCGCACGGCGAGCGGCGAGGCGCGGCTCATCGACTTCTTCGCGATGCGCACCGGCGGGCGTGAGCGGCCGCGCCGTGAGATCGTGCGGCTGATCGAGGGCGTCAGGGGGCAGATGCGGTTGAGCGTCAGGCTGGTGCCGCGGCTCGACTTCGGCGAGGTCAAGCCCTGGATCCGCCAAGCCTCTCCGGGCGTCCATATCGCCGTCGGCAGCAGCACGGGTCTCGCGATCTTCGGCGATCTTTCGCTTCGGCACGGGAGCGATCACGACCTCGAAGGCACCCTCGAGGTGCACGCGGAGTCCCGGTACCGCATCGGCGTGCAGTTCCTGCCGCCCGAGGAAAGCGAGGCGACGCGCCTCGGAGACAAGGCGGTCGCGCAGCTCGCCGAGCATTACGAGGAGACGCTGCGCTGGTGGCGGAACTGGTCGGCGAAGATCGTGTTCCGTGACGGCCACGGGGCGAGCATCCTGCGCTCGGCCATCGTGTTGAAAGCGCTCTGCTATGCGCCCACGGGCGCGATCATCGCGGCACCGACCACTTCACTGCCGGAGGAGATCGGCGGCAACCGCAACTGGGATTACCGCTTCTGCTGGATCCGCGACTCCATCTTCACCGTGCACGCGCTGAGCAATCTGGGGCTGCAGGCCGAGGCCAGCGGCATGCGGCGCTTCATCCAAAGGAGCGCGGCGGGCAACGCCGATGAGCTGCAGGTGCTCTACGGCGTCGACGGCAAGCGCCGGGTCCCGGAGATCGACCTGAAGAATCTCGATGGCTGGCGCGGATCGCGGCCGGTGCGCATCGGCAACGGCGCGGCCGAGCAGTTCCAGGCGGACATGTACGGGCTGGTGGTGGAGCTGTCCTGGCGCTGGAGCGAGCGCGGCGAGCGGCCCGATGACAACTACTGGGGTTTTCTGACGGCGATCGTCGAGGCGGCGATCGCCCGGCGCCATCTTCCGGACCGGGGCATCTGGGAGGTGCGGTCGCGGCCGCTGCATTTCGTGCAGTCGAAGGTCATGTGTTGGGCGGCGGTCGACGGCGGTATCGCGCTGGCCGAGCGCTACTCTCTGCCGGCGCCGCTCGACCGTTGGCGGGAAGAGCGCGACGGCATGCGCAGGGACATCGAGAAGCGCGGGTACGACCGCAAGCGGGGCATTTTCGTCCGCAACTACGGCGGGAAGGACGTCGACGCGGCCTTGTTGCTGCTGCCCGCCGTCGAATTCGTGGCGTGGGATGACGAGCGGATGATCCGCACGACGGATGCCATCCGCAAGGAGCTGTCGCGCGGCGGGCTGGTGCTGCGCTACAAGGCGGAGGACGGCTTGCCGGGCGACGAGGGCGTCTTCGTCGCCTGCACGTTCTGGCTGGCGGAGTGTCTGGCGCACCAGCGGCGGCGGAAGGAGGCGCGGGATGCGTTCGAGCAGGCGTGCCGCTGCGCCAATGATCTCGGGCTCTTCGCCGAGGAGTATCAGCCCAAGTCCCGTGAGATGTTGGGGAATTTCCCGCAGGGGCTCACGCATCTGGCGCACGTGTCGGCGGCGCTGGCTCTGGAGCAGCTGGAAAGCCGACAGTCCGCGAAATGACGCCGCGCCACTGACCCCGGCACGACAATTGCGCGGGCGCCGCCATGCTCGACATTCCGGTCCGGATCCGCACGTGCGCCAAAGACGTCTGGGGCCTGATCAAAGACGCGGGCTATGGCTGGAGTGAGCACCGGGCCTCACGCATCGGCGCGGCACTCGCCTTCTATACCGTCTTTTCCCTCGGACCGATCCTCCTGTTGGCGGTCGCGGTGGCGGGGTTCTTCTTCGGGCGGGGCACGGCGCGAGGGGAGATCTATCAGCAGGTCAGCAATCTGGTCGGGCCCCAGGCGGCGGCCGAGGTGCAGATGGTGCTGGTGCGGGCGCACCGCCCGGCGGCCGGAGTGGTCGCGACCGCGATCAGCGTCGTGACGCTGCTGCTGAGCGCCGATACCGCCCTCGTCGAGCTGAAGTCCGGGCTGGACGAGATATGGGGCGTCCCGGCGCAGGGCCGGCAGTG
>DASZYK010000553.1:0-7391 GCA_035545455.1 Steroidobacteraceae bacterium | reverse complement strand
GGGGCAAGGCCCACCATGGGCCGCCGAGCGCTATTGCGCTCGGCGTTGCAAATCGCTCCAGGCGATTTGCTCGCGCCGCTCCATTTTCGCTCGCGTCCAGCGAGCCCCGTTGGTCCCGTGCGCAGCGCATGAGTACGGAAGAGCATCTCAACGAGCGGGCGCAACACCTGCTGCGGGTGCTCGTCGAGAGCTACATCCGGGACGGCCAGCCCGTCGGCTCCCGCTCGCTCTCGCGGGAGTCGGGGCTGCAGCTTTCCTCGGCGACGATCCGCAACGTGGTGGCCGACCTCGAGGAGCTGGGGTTCGTCTCGTCCCCCCACACGTCGGCGGGCCGCATTCCGACCGACAAAGGCTATCGGTTCTTCGTCGACACCCTGCTTCAGGTGCAGCCGGTCGACGAGGCCGCCGCGGCGGAGATCCGCCGGCAGCTCGAGGGCCGTCCGCTCGAGGGCGCGCGCGACAGCTCGAAGGATCTCATCGCCACCGTCTCGCAGCTCCTTTCCAGTGTGACGCGGCTCGCCGGGGTGGTGACTCTGCCACGCGCCGCGGAGGCATCGATCACCCAGATCGAGTTCGTCGCCCTTTCGGAGAACCGCGTGCTCGTCGTGCTGGTCTACGGCGAGCGCGAGGTGCAGAACCGCATCATTCATCTCGAGCGGTATTACTCGCCCGATGAGCTGAAGCGCGCCTCGAATTTCCTCAACGAGCAGTTCCGCGGCCGGTCCCTGGCGCAGGTGCGGCAGGAGATCCTGCGTCAGCTGAGCGAGACCCGCGCCCACATGAATCAGATCATGCTGGATGCCATCTCGATGGCGCAGCACGTGTTCGAGGCCGGCGCCGCAGGCGACGACCGGCTGGAGTACGTCATCAAGGGCGAGACCAATCTCATGGGGGTCGCCGAGCTCTCGAGCGTGGAGAAGCTGCGGCGCCTGTTCGAGGCGTTCAACGAGAAGCGCGACTTCCTGCACCTGCTCGACCAGAGTCTGCGGGCCGAGGGGGTGCAGATCTTCATCGGCCACGAGTCGGGCTACCAGATCCTGGACGACTGCAGCGTCGTGACCGCTCCGTACGGCTCGCCGGACTCGGTGGTCGGAGTTCTCGGGGTCATCGGGCCCACGCGGATGGCTTATGAGCGGGTCATCCCGATCGTGGACATGACGGCGAAGCTTCTGGGCGCCGCCTTGAATTCCCGCCGGTAAGGCACTATCTGGATGGCGCGAAGCCGGCATCCTGCCGCTTTGCGCCGGCCGGCCAGGTCCCTGTGAATTCATCCGGTCCCGCGGCCGTCTCCCGGGGCGGGCTCGGGCCGAACGGCCCCTCTGAGCGCGCTGGCGCCGGAGGAGCCCCGGGAAACAGCCGCTCATTGACTTGCTTTCCGACGGAGGTTCTTGATGAGTATGGGCGAGAACGGCGAGCGCTCCGGACCGCAGTACGCAGATGCCGAATCACGGCAGGAGTCGGCCTCGCCGCTGGCGGAGCTCGAGAGGCTGCAGCAGGCCCTTACGGAGGCCGAGGAGCGCGCCCGGAGCCATCGGGAGCAGTACCTGCGCGCCGTGGCGGAGCTGGACAACGTCCGCAAGCGCGCGCAGCGCGACATAGAGGCTGCCAACCGCTACGGCCTGGAGAAATTCGCCGCGGAGCTTCTGCCCGTGCGTGACAGTCTCGAGCTCGCCGTGCAGAGCGCGGATCAGGGGCAGGTCGACCCCCGCAGCCTCAAGCAGGGCCAGGAGGCGACGCTGCAGCTGCTCGCCAAGGCCCTGGAGCGGCTCGGGGTCACGGCCATCAGCCCTGCCGGCGAGCCGTTCGATCCGGCCCGGCACGAGGCGATGCTGGCCCAGGAATCGGCCACGGCGAAGCCCGACACGGTGCTGCAGGTGGTGCAGACCGGCTATGAGCTCAACGGCCGGGTGATCCGGCCGGCGAGGGTGATCGTGGCCAAGGCGCCGGCCCAGGGCTGAGACCGCCGGGGCCCGCCCCGGCGAAGCACCCAAAAGGCGCCGCCCGGCCTTGAATCGGCCGCGCGAACACCCAAGAAGAGCAACGACATCATCCCCCTTTGGAAAGAGATTCAGGCGGAGTAGACACATGGCAAAGGTAATCGGTATCGACCTCGGCACGACCAATTCGTGCGTGGCCATCATGGAGGGCGGCAAGCCCCGCGTGATCGAGAACAGCGAGGGCGACCGTACCACCCCATCGATCGTCGCCTTCACGAAGGACAACGAGGTGCTGGTCGGCCAGCCAGCCAAGCGCCAGGCGGTCACCAACCCGCAGAACACCCTGTTCGCCATCAAGCGCCTCATCGGACGCAAGTTCGAGGACGAGGTCGTCCAGCGCGACGTCAAGATGGTGCCCTACAGGATCGCGCGTGCCGACAACGGCGACGCGTGGGTGGAGGTGCAGGGCAAGAAGATGGCGCCGCCGGAGATCTCCGCCCGCGTCCTCATGAAGATGAAGAAGACGGCGGAAGACTATCTCGGTGAGCCGGTGACGGAGGCCGTGATCACCGTTCCCGCCTACTTCAACGATTCCCAGCGCCAGGCCACGAAGGATGCCGGACGGATCGCCGGCCTCGAGGTCAAGCGCATCATCAACGAGCCGACCGCGGCCTCCCTCGCCTATGGCCTCGACAAGCAGGGCGGTGACCGCAAGATCGCCGTGTACGACCTGGGTGGCGGCACGTTCGACGTCTCCATCATCGAGATCGCCGAAGTCGACGGCGAGCGCCAGTTCGAGGTGCTCTCGACCAACGGCGACACCTTCCTCGGTGGTGAGGACTTCGACCTCAGGATCATCAACTTCCTGGCGGAGGAGTTCCAGAAGGAGTCCGGCGTCGACGTGCGCAAGGACCCGCTGGCCATGCAGCGCCTGAAGGAAGCGGCCGAGAAGGGCAAGATCGAGCTCTCCTCGACGCAGCAGACCGACATCAATCTGCCGTACATCACTGCCGATGCGTCGGGACCCAAGCACCTCAACATCAAGCTCACCCGGGCGAAGCTCGAGGCGCTGGTGGAGGACCTGGTGCAGAAGACCATCGCTCCCTGCCGCACCGCGCTCAAGGACGCGGGCGTCTCCGCGAGCGACATCTCGGAGGTCATCCTGGTCGGCGGCCAGACGCGCATGCCGCTGGTGCAGAAGTACGTGAAGGATTTCTTCGGGCGTGAGCCGCGCAAGGACGTCAATCCCGACGAGGCGGTCGCCGTGGGCGCGGCCATCCAGGCCGGCGTCCTGGCCGGAGAGGTCAAGGACGTGCTGCTGCTCGATGTGACGCCGCTGTCGCTCGGCATCGAGACGCTGGGCGGCGTGATGACCAAGCTCATCGAGAAGAACACCACGATTCCGACGAAGGCCTCGCAGACGTTCTCCACGGCCGACGACAACCAGACGGCCGTGACCATTCACGTGTTGCAGGGCGAGCGCGACCGCGCGGGGGACAACAAGTCCCTCGGCAAGTTCGATCTGAGCGACATTCCGCCGGCTCCACGCGGCATGCCGCAGATCGAGGTGTCCTTCGACATCGATGCCAACGGCATTCTCAACGTGTCCGCCAAGGACAAGGCGACCGGGCGCGAGCAGAAGATCGTGATCAAGGCCTCGAGCGGACTCAACGAGGACGAGATCAAGCGCATGGTGCGCGACGCCGAGGCGCACGCGGAGGAGGACAAGCGCTTCCGCGAGCTGGTCGACACGCGAAACAAGGCGGACGGCATGATCCACGCCGTCGAGAGAAGCCTGAAGGACCTCGGCGAGAAGGTGGACGCGGCCGAGCGTGCCAAGGTCGAATCGGCGATCTCGGATCTGCGCACGGCGCTCAAGGGCGATGACCGCAATGTCATCGAGAAGAAGACCGAGGCCCTGGCGCAGGCTTCCGCGGGAATCGCGCAGCGCGCCTACGCGGCCGGACAGGCCGGCCCTGAGGCGGCGGCTGGTGGCGCCGAGGCCGCGGGATCGGCGGCGGGCGGCGAGGCCGGGCAGCCCGGGCGTGAGGACGTGGTCGACGCCGAGTTCGAGGAAGTGAAGGACAAGGGCCGCAAGGCGAGTTGATCGATTTGGGAGCGTGGCGCCCGGTGCGGTGCCGGGCGCCACCATTGCGGACCGGATCGCGCGGGCGGCCAATCCCGCCGATGGCGGTCCTGGATGACGCCAGGCGTCGGCCCAGGAGGGGCGAGGCCCCGGTCGGGCCGAACAACCTGCTTGCGCCCGCTTTGCGGCTCAGGGCCGGACAGATGAGCTCACCGATACGGAGTGCGTTGCGACGTGGCACACGTGGGCCGCGACCTGTGACAGACTAGATCAATGTCAAAGGCTGACTACTACAAGGTACTCGACGTACCCAGAACGGCCACCGAGGCGGAGATAAAGAAAGCCTATCGCCGCCTCGCCATGAAATACCACCCGGACCGCAATCCCGACGACAAGGAGGCCGAGGAGCGCTTCAAGGAGGCCAAGGAGGCCTGCGAAGTACTCACCGATCCTCAAAAGCGCGCTGCCTACGATCAGTACGGCCATGCGGGCGTCGAGGCCGCGGCGGCCAATGCGCGCGGCCGGGCCGGAGGTTTCGGCGCCGGCGACGCGTTCAGCGACATCTTCGGCGACGTGTTCGGCGATATTTTCGGCTCGGCGCGCCGCGGCGGCCGCTCGCAGGTGTTTCGCGGCGCGGACCTGCGTTACGAGATCGAGCTGGAGCTCCCTCAGGCCGTCTTCGGTCACGCAGTGGAGATCGAGGTGCCGAAGCTCTCCGAGTGCGAGACCTGCCATGGCACCGGCGCCGCGAAGGGCAGCTCGCCCGCGGCCTGCGATACGTGCGGCGGCTCCGGCCAGGTGCGCATCTCGCAGGGCTTTTTCCAGCTGCAGCAGACCTGCCCGCGCTGCCGCGGTGCGGGCACCATCATCAAGAATCCCTGCGACACCTGCCTCGGGCAGGGCCGCGTGCGGCGCACTCGCAAGCTTTCGGTGAAAGTGCCCGCGGGCGTGGACACCGGCGACCGCATCCGCCTCGCCGGCGAAGGCGAGGCGGGACGCAACGGCGGACCGCCCGGGGATCTGTATGTCGAAGTTCATGTGCGCGAGCACCCGATCTTCGAGCGCGACGGAGAGCATCTGAGCTGCGAGGTGCCGATCAGCTTCGCGACCGCGGCGCTCGGCGGCACCGTCGAGGTGCCGACTCTCGACGGCGAGGTGACGCTGAAAATCCCGGCGGAGACCCAGTCCGGGCGCGTCTTCCGGCTGCGCGACAAAGGTGTGAAGCCGGTGCGCAGCAACTCGCGGGGCGATCTCTTCTGCCGGGTGGTCGTGGAGACGCCGGTGCATCTTTCTGCCGAGCAGCGCGAGCTCATCCGTCAGCTCGAGGAATCGCTGCTCGAGAACCGGCACCGTCACGCGCCACGCGAGAAAGGGTTCTTCGAAGGCGTCAAGCGCTTCTTCTCGGGCGCCTGAGGCGTGCAGGCCGTGGCGGGGGCGCGGGTCGTCATCGTCGGGGTGAGCGGGCGCATGGGCCGGGCGCTGGTGCGGGCGGCATGCGATCTGCCCGACATGCGGATCACCGGGGCGGTGGCCTCGGCGGGCAGCGCCAGCCTCGGGCGCGACGTCGGCGTGCTCGCGGGCATCGAGCCGCTGGGCCTCGAGGTCTCGAGCGATCTGCCGGCGGCGCTGGCGGCGGCGGACGTCGCGATCGACTTCTCTCAGCCGCATGCGACTCGTGCCAATGTCGCCGCATGCCGCGCAGCGCGCAAGCCGCTGCTCGTCGGAACGACAGGTTTCACGGCGGAGCTGACCGAGGCGGAGCTCGACGCGGCCGCGCGCGACATTCCCCTGTTGGTCGCGCCCAATACCAGTCTCGGTGTCGCGCTTCTAACGGAGCTCGTCCGCAGGGCCGCTCGGGCGCTGCCGCCGGAATTCGATATCGAGATCATCGAGGCGCACCATCGGATGAAGAGGGATGCGCCGTCCGGAACCGCACTGGCGCTCGCGCGTGCGGCCGGCGAAGGCCGGGGTCTGGCGCCTCCGGAGGCGGTCTCGGGCGCCTCCGCCGCGCGGCTGGGACCGCGGCGGGAGGGGGAGATCGGGTTCGCCGTCGTGCGCGGCGGCGACATCGTCGGGGAGCACACGGTGCTCTTCGCTGGGTCGGGAGAGGAGCTGCGCCTCGGTCACCGGGCGAGCGACCGGGCCATCTTCGCCCGAGGCGCGCTCAGGGGAGCGCTGTGGCTGCTGGGTCAGCCCCCGGGCCGTTATGGCATGAGCGATATTGTGCAGTGGAATCATGAGCTTAGATGATTCTCTGCGGCGTTTTGGAGCGGCGGGTCCAGGGATTTTTCCATGGACACCCTGGTCCCCGGCCCGTAAAATTTACGCGTAATCCGTGTACGGGTTAGTCCATGCAAGGCGGGAGGCGTTCGAGAGAACCCTCCCGCTTTGGATATGGGCGCAAAGGGCGGCATCCTGCCGCTTTGCGCGAGCGCGGCCCGGTGACCGGATTCGATCTCGCGACCCAGGGAGCGGCCCTGGGTCGCTTAGTAACTTGCTGTCGATCTGACGAGGTCCTTTTGAAGTGAGTCAACCCGCTGTACTGGCGCTCGCGGATGGCACCATCTTCCGCGGCCAGTCGATTGGTGCCAAGGGCAACACCACGGGCGAAGTCGTTTTCAACACCGCGATGACGGGCTATCAGGAGATCCTCACCGACCCGTCGTACGCCCGCCAGATCGTCACGCTCACCTGTCCTCACATCGGCAACACCGGCGCCACGCCGGAGGATCTCGAGTCCGCTCAGATCTTCGCGGCGGGCCTCATCGTGCGCGATCTGCCGCCGCGGGCGAGCAACTGGCGCGCCAACGAGTCGCTGGGCGAGTTCCTGGAGCGCGGACGCGTCGTCGCCATCGCGGGCATCGACACGCGGCGCCTCACGCGCATCCTGCGGGAGACGGGCGCGCAGGCCGGCTGCATCATGACGGGCGATCAGGTGGATACCGGCGCCGCGATCAAGGCCGCGCGCAAATTCCCCGGTCTGAAGGGCATGGATCTCGCCAAGGTCGTCAGCACCAAGCGCAGCTTCCAGTGGAACGAGGGAAGCGTGTGGCCCGAGAGCTCGCGTGCGCCCATCCGGTCGCATCAGCGGCTGCACGTCGTTGCGTATGACTTCGGCATCAAGCGCAACATCCTGCGTCTCCTGGCGGATTTCGGCTGCCGCATGACCGTCGTGCCGGCGCAGACGAGCGCCGAGGAGGCGCTGGCGCTCGCGCCCGACGGCATCTTTCTCTCCAACGGCCCGGGCGATCCGGAGCCCTGCGATTACGCGATCAACGCGACCCGCAGGTTTCTCGAGACCGACATCCCGGTGTTCGGCGTCTGCCTCGGCCACCAGATCCTCGGCCTCGTCTGCGGCGCGCGCACCA
>DASZYK010000552.1:0-1946 GCA_035545455.1 Steroidobacteraceae bacterium | reverse complement strand
GCATGCAAGATACCTGGAGGTGCGGCACCTGGTTCTCATCGGCCGCCTCGCGGAAGCGGAGGGCATGCTCGCCGCGGTGGATCCCGGCCCCGTACCTGCGACGTTGAGGACGGCCCACGAGCTCCTGTTGGCGGGCATCGCGATGCGGCGCATCCGGACGGGACCCGCGCGCGCCGCGCTGGCTCGAGCCCGGGAAGCGGCGCGCCGGTCGGGCGTGCCCGCCCTGGCCGCGGAAGTCGAGAGCGCGCTCCTCGCCTTGAGCGCGCCCGCGGCACGGCTGATCGCGCGGGGCGAGACGCGGCCGCTGCGGCTGGAGGAAATGGAAGCGCTGTTGCGCTCCGCCACATTCGTCGTCGATGCCTGCCGCCACGCGGTACGCCACGGGCCCAAGGTGATCTCGCTCGCCAGGCGTCCGGTGTTGTTCTCGCTCGCGCGGGCGTTGGGCGAGGCCTGGCCGGGCGATGCGGCCCGGGATACGCTGGTGGCGCGCGTCTTCCGCTTGAAGATCGCCGATGAGTCGCATCGCGCGCGGCTGCGGGTCGAAATGGCGCGGCTGCGCGCGGCGCTGCGGCCGCTCGCCGGGATCGATGCGACTGCGCGCGGGTTCGCGCTCTCGCCGCGCGGGGCGAGCGAGCTCGCCGTGCTGGCGCCGCTCCTGGACGAGAAGCACGCCGATGTGCTCGCCTTTCTCGCGGACGGAGAGGCGTGGTCGACTTCGGCCCTGGCGGTGGCGCTGCGCACGAGCCAGCGCACCGTGCAGCGCGCGCTCGATGCGCTCGCCTCGGCAGGCAAGGTGCAGTCCTTCGGGCACGGCCGGGCGCGCCGCTGGCTGATTCCGCCCGTGGCGGGATTCGCGACGAGCTTGTTGCTCCCGCCGCTGCTGCCGGTCGAATAAGATTGAAGCGCTGGTCCGGGCCTCCTGCCCGGCCCAGCGCGGCGGCGGGGCACGTCCGTGTGCCTATGCTTCATGGCTCGGTGTCGGCCGCTGCTCGATGTACAACCGGGATGCCTGCCAGCTCAATCCGTCAGCGAGTGCCGCCATGAGTCGAGCAACCGCCGAGATCATCGAAGAATACGGGCCCTTTGAAGGCTCCTCCCGCGTCAACGGGGTCAGCTACGACGGCCGCAACCTCTGGCTGGCCGCCGGCGACAAGCTCAATGCCGTCGATCCCGCCAGCGGCAAGTTGGTGCGCTCCATCGATGTCGCCGCGCACGCCGGGACGGCCTTCGACGGCCGGCACCTCTTTCAAATCGCGGAGGATCGCATTCGCAAGATCGATCCGCACACCGGACGCGTGCTGGCCACCATCCCCGCGCCGGGCGGGGGCGGGGACTCGGGGCTGGCGTGGGCCGAAGGAACGCTCTGGGTCGGGGAGTACCGCGCCCGCAGGATCCATCAGATCGATCCCGAGACCGGTGCGATCCTGCGCACCATCGAATCCAACCGGTTCGTCACGGGCGTGACCTGGGTGGAGGGCGAGCTCTGGCATGCGACCTGGGAAGGCGACGAGAGCGAGCTGCGGCGAGTCGATCCGCAGAGCGGCAAGGTCCTGGATCAGGTCGCGATGCCGCCCGGGGTGGGCGTATCGGGCCTCGAGTCCGATGGCCGTGACCGGTTCTTCTGCGGCGGCGGAGGCAGCGGAAAGGTGCGCGTCGTGCGCCGCCCCCGACGGCGCCGGCAGGCTGGCTCTAAATCCTGATGCGCTGCCAGGCGCGGGAGCGCCAGCGCAGGAAGAGCGTCACTCCCAGCAGGACGACGTAGATGACCACCGCGACCCAGCCTCCCGCCGCTCCGTAGCCCAACTGCGGCAGGAAATGGAACCAGCCCTGCCCGGGCGCGAAAGTCAGGATGTGAGCGAGCGGGAGGAATACGAGCCAGCAGACCGGGAATACGAGAGCGACGGGCACTCTGACGTCGCCGGCGCCGCGCAGGCACATGCTGCTGC
>DASZYK010000551.1:0-2430 GCA_035545455.1 Steroidobacteraceae bacterium | reverse complement strand
GTAGAGGAAAACGACGAGCCCGACGATGACCGTGATGGTCGTGAGGTTGGAAAACTGCTCGACGCGCCCGTGCGTCGCGCCAGGGGGCGCGTCGTCGGACACGTGGTGCCGGGGACGCTTCTCGAGTCTCATGAGCTGTATACGCGCCCTTTCCAGTGGACGCGTCTGGTGAAGCGCCAACGGACGCTATCGAGCGCCATGACCGCTCCCGCGGTATAGCCGAGCGGAAAAAGCAGTCCGTACCACCATGGGATCCTGAAGTGCACGGCGCCTCCGACGTGGAGTCCGAGTACGGCCGCGGATCCGAGCGCCGCCAGGGCGAGCGCCGGCGCCGCACCGCTCGCCCCTTGCAGCACTGCCGCGAGATCGAAGAGTGGCAGCCACACCGCGAGCCACGCGAGCGCCACGACGACCGGCGCGGCCAGCAGAGTGCGCGCGGGGCCGCCGAGAAGCTGGATCAGATTCTTCGCGAACCCCGGCCAGAGCGTCGACCACCCCGTGTACATCCGCGTGCTCAGGAGCAGTGCTCCGTCCATGAGCAGCACCCGGTGGCCGCTGCGCTTCATCAGGAGCGCCAGCTCGACATCCTCGCAAATCGCCTCGCGCACCGGCGCGTGGCCGCCGACGGCCTCGTACGCGGCACGCCGGAGCAACATGAACTGGCCCGTCGCCACCACTTCGCCGCTGTCCGGCGCCTGGATTTTCTCGAGGTTCTGATAGAACCCGAGCAGATAGAGCCCGCAGGGAAGCATCAGCCGCTCGGCAAAGCTCTTCAGCTCGTGCCGCGGCGCGAGGGTCAGCAGATCGAGCTCGCGGGCTGAGGCCGCCTCCACTGCGCTCGCGATCGCACGCGGCTCCGCCCGCATGTCGGCATCCAGAAAGCACAGCCACTGCGCGTCGTGGGGAGCCGCGGCCACTCCGATGCAGCAGGCGTGCACTTTCCCCTTCCAGCCGGGCGGCAATGGCGGCGTGCGAAGCAGCGTGACGCGCTCGTCTCGCTGCGCGAGGGAGGACACGATGGCCGCGGTCTCGTCGGTGGACTCGTCGTCCACCACTATGAGAGCCAGACAGTCCGAAGGATATTGCTGCGCCGACAAGGATTCGACGCACGGCGCAATATTGGCCGCCTCATTGCGCGCGGGAACGATGACGGCCACCTTGGGCGTGCGCTGGCCGGTGACGTTCCGGGCGCTCACCGGCACGCCCGCAAGGACTTTGCGCTGGCGCACGGCGCGTGCGATCAGCCAGGCGGCGAGGGCGAGCCACGAGGACGAGAGCAGAAGCGGCATGGGCATCCAACAGTAACTCCCAGGCCCACCCTCCGGTTGCGCAGGTCGCGCGAAAGCGCCTCGGGCGAGGCGCTCAGGCGGGCGCGGTCACGCCGGCCCACTCGCCGCTCTCAGGCGGCGGCGGCCTGGGGTGCGCGTCCCGCGCCCCGGGTCATGGCCCAGTCGAGCAGACGGCTCGCGAGGCCCCCACCCAGGCTGGCGCCGGTCACATCGTCCAGGCGGTACTCCTTGCCGTGCAGGATCGCTTCGGCCGCCTCGAGCCCGCTGCGCACGGCCGGGCCGATCCCCTCGGCCATGTCGCGGGTCGCGAGGCCCGCCGCATCGCCGACGATGAAGGCGTTGCCGCGGCGCGCCACCTCCACGCGGCCGCGGAGGTAGTAGCTGTAGCCCGCGGGGTCGTAACGGGCACCCTTGGCGAGCCGGCCCCCGAGCATGCGCGTGAAGAGCGCCCAATGATCGTGAATGGAGCGGTTGCTCGCCTTGATGCGATCGGCCATGCCGCCGATGCCGACGTTGAGCCAGCCGTTCTGCTTCGGCACGTACCAGGCGTATCCGGGCAGGCCGTGATCGAAGAACCAGAGATGACAGTCCGGCTCCTGCCAGTCGTACTCGATCTCGTGCTCCAGGGTGACGGTCTGAAGATCGCTGGCGCGCGGGTTGAGCTCCCGGAAGAGCGTCCGGTAGACCGGGCACCGGGTGCCGCCGGCGCCAATGAGATAGCGGCAGCGGAAGGCCTCATCGACTACGTAGGCGCCACCCTCTTCGCGGACGCTGCGCACGGTGTGCTGCGCCACCTCCGCGCCGGAGCGCTCCAGCAGCCAGGCGTCGAACTCGACGCGCCGGATCGAGTGCTGCACACAGCGCACGGGCAGGTGCAGCCCCTTGATGTGGATGTGCAACCGGTCGAAGGTCAGGAAGCGGTGCGGATAGGAGGCGATGTCGAGCGCCAGATCGCTCACCACCTCCGGGGTGATCCAGCCGGCGCAGAGCTTCAGACGCGGGAAGCGCTCCTTGTCGAGCACGACCACGTCCGCCCCCGCCCGCACGAGCTTCCATGCGGCGCTCGAGCCCGCCGGCCCGCCGCCGACGATCACGACGTCACAGGTGCGCATCTGGCTCTCAGCGCGGGTAGAGGTGCTCG
>DASZYK010000550.1:0-4499 GCA_035545455.1 Steroidobacteraceae bacterium | reverse complement strand
CAAACGGGTCCGCGAGCGGATTGCGGAAGAGCGCCTGCAGAAGCACACCGGCGAGCGCGAGCAGGCCTCCGACACCGAACGCCGCCAACGTTCGGGGCAGCCGCACCACCAGCGCCACGCCACGGGCGACGCTGTCGCCGGAACCCAACAGCGCGGCCAGGATCCGCGGCGGCGAGACGTCGGCGCTGCCCACGAGCAGCGAGCCTACGAACACCGCCGCCGCGAGCAGCAGCAGAGCGGCGAGGCCCGTCCAGGCCCGGCTGCTGACGCTGTGGAACGATGAAATCGAGTTCAATTCAGCCCATCGCCTTGCGCGACCGCGAAGTGTGAAGCCCAGGCACAAGGATGCGCCCGCCGCCGCACTGGGCCGGGCAGCATGCCCGGATCCAGTTCCTCAAACAATAAGCTGGAGCTTGCCCAGGACAAGCCGCGCTTGATAAAAGCTCCGCATGGTCAGAGACGTCATCGACTCGGATGGCTTTCGCGCGAACGTCGGCATCGTCCTGATGCGCGGCGCGGGCGAGGTCTTCCTGGGCCGGCGCGCGGGCGGGCGAGGCTGGCAGTTCCCGCAGGGCGGCATGCGCTTGGGCGAGAGCCTGGAGGAGGCGGTCTTCCGCGAGCTCGGCGAGGAGATCGGGCTCGGGCAGGCCGATGTCGAGCTCGTCGGGCACACCACTCGCTGGTTGCGCTACCGGCTGCCGGCCCGCTACGTGCGCCGCAACCAGCAGCCGCTGTGCATCGGCCAGAAGCAGCGCTGGTTCCTCCTGCGGCTGCGGCGCGAGCCGATGGACTTCGATTTCCGGCGCACCGACGAGCCGGAATTCGACGAGTGGCGGTGGACGAGCTTCTGGGACCCGGTGCGCGAGGTCATCTACTTCAAGCGCAGGGTGTATCAGCGCGCCCTGCAGGAGCTCGCGCCGCTCGCCTTTCCCGGCGGCCCGCCGCCGCTGCCGGACTGGTGGGAGGAGGTCTCGCGCCGTCCCCGCCGCGAGCCGGCGGCCGCCGAATGATCCGCTTGACGAGCCCCGCCAGTGCCCCCGTTCGGTAAGGAAGCTCCTTCCGCCCTGGTGGTCCGTCCCCATGCGCCCATGCGGCGCATGATCCTGACCGTCACGCTCGCCGTGCTCGCGGTCGTAGGCCTCGGCGCGGCATTCGAGGTCGGACGGTACCGCGCCGGCTATGACGTCATCGCCGCCATGAAGGAGCGGGCGCGGTTCCGCGGCACGATCGCCCAACTCAAGGACACCAACCGCACCCTCCAGGCCAAGATCATCGAGCTCGAGACGGTCAACGCCGGCCACGCGCGCGAGGATCAGGTCGTCTCCAGGACGATCGGCGAGCTGCAGGCGCAGGTCGCCCGTCAGACGGAAGAGCTGGCCTTCTACCGCGGGGTGGTCGCCGAGGGCGCCCCGGCGATCGGGGTCCGCGTCGGGACGGTGCGGCTTTCGGCCGCCAAGCCTGCCGGCCATTACCTCGTGCACGTCTCCCTGGTGCGGGCCGGCAAGACCGATGGCATGACCACCGGGACCGTCAGCCTGTCGGTCGACGGCCAGGGGCCGGAGGGCAAGCCCGGCACTCTCGACGGTCAGGCGCTGGCGGACGGCGGCGCGGCCGATGTGCCCTACGACTTCCGCTACTATCAGGATCTCGAGCAATCCGTCACGCTGCCGCCGGGCTTTCGCCCGGAGCATCTGACGGTCGAGGTCAGCTCCTCCCGCAAGAACGTCGCCCCCCTGACGCAGACGTTCCCCTGGAGCGCGGTGACCGTGCCGTAGCGCAGCCGGAGAGCCAGAACATGTTCAACCGCGAATCCAAGGCCCTGCGCATCGACACTCTGATCGCCAAGTCCGTGACCGTCCACGGCGGCATCGAGTTCACCGGCGGGCTGCACCTCGACGGCCGGGTCGAGGGCGGCGTCCGCGCCGACCCCAAGGCTCCGTCCTCCTTGTCAGTCAGCGATACCGGCTCCATAGAGGGAGGCGTGGAGGTCACCGACCTCATCCTGCACGGAACCGTCCGGGGTGACATCGTGGCCCGGGGGCGCGTGGTTCTGGGAGCGAGCGCCCGGGTCGAGGGCGACGTGTACTACGGCGTCATCGAGATGACCCTGGGCGCCCAGATCGCCGGCAAGCTGGTCCGGCTCACCGAGGGCGAGAAGCAGTGAGGGCCCCCCCTGGGACCCGCCGGCGAGGACGGAAGGCGGGCCGGGAAACGGTTTTGACGCCCGGGGCCGGTGCCTTCTAGACTGCACGACGAGCGCCATTGGCCCCAACGCCGAGGAGATCCGACCCGCAATGAGCACCGCAGAAGCCTCGCTGGAAACCCCCGCACTGCTCTTTACCGACGCGGCCGCCCGCAAGGTGGGCGAGCTCATCCGCGGCGAAGGCAATCCGAGCCTGATGCTGCGGGTGTTCGTGCAGGGCGGCGGCTGCTCCGGGCTGCAGTACGGCTTCGAGTTCGACGAGCAGATTCAGGACGGCGACACCTGCATCGAGAACCAGGGGGTCAAGCTTCTGGTCGACCCGATGAGCGTTCAGTATCTGATGGGCGCCGAGATCGACTATCGCGAGGGGCTGGACGGGTCACAGTTCGTGATCCGCAACCCCAACGCCACGACCACCTGCGGCTGCGGGTCCTCGTTCTCGGCCTGAACTCCGGCACCGTCGCGTGCGCCCGGCCGCCTCCGTCCGAGACAGCCAGAAAGCCGACGCGAAGCCCGCCGCGCGCGCGACCCCAGACATACTCGCGGCGGTAGATCTCGGCTCCAACAGCTTCCATCTGGTCGTTGCCCGCTATACGCACGGCCAGCTCGTCATCATCGACCGTCTGCGTGAGATGGTGCGGCTGGCCTCCGGCGTGGAGGAGAACGGCCGCATCGACAAGGAAGTGGCAGCGCGCGCACTGGGCTGCCTGCAGCGATTCGGACAGCGGTTGCGCGACATGCGGGCGGACAGCGTCCGGGTCGTGGGCACGAACGCGTTGCGCATCGCGCATCGCAAGCAGGCGTTCCTCGAGCGTGCCCGCGAGGCGCTCGGACATCCGATCGAGATCATTTCCGGCATGGAGGAGGCGCGCCTCATCTACCTGGGCGTGGCGCACACCATGCCGAGTGAGCCCGGACGGCGGCTGGTGGCGGACATCGGCGGCGGCAGCACCGAGCTCATCATCGGCGAGGGCCTGACGCCGCTCGAGCTCGAGAGCCTGCAGATGGGCTGCGTCAGCCTGAGCGAGCGCTTCTTCCGCGACGGCAAGATCTCCGCCAAGCGCATGGCCGCCGCCCGCATGGCGGCGCGCCTGGAGCTCGAGCCCGTGCAGGCGGCATTCCGGCGCCGCGGCTGGGAACGGTCCGCGGGCAGCTCCGGCACCGTGCGGGCGATCGGCGAGGCGATCCGCGAGCTCGACCCGCAGGCGGTGGCGATCTCGCCGGCGGGCCTGGAGCGCACCATCGAGTACATCGTCCAGGCGGGACACGTGCGCGAGCTCAGGCTCGCCGCGCTGACCGAGGACCGCCGGCCGGTCTTCCCCGGAGGCATCGCCATTCTCGCCGAGCTCTGCGCGGGGCTCGGCATCAAGGAGATGCGGATCGCCGAGGGCGCGATGCGCGAGGGACTGCTCTACGACATGTTGGGGCGGTTCACGGACGAGGACGCGCGCGATCGCACGGTGCGCGGCATGCAGCACAGGTACCACGTCGATTTCGCCCAGGCGGAGCGCGTGGAGGCGAGCGCGCTGCACTTCCTCGGGCAGACGCGCGACGCCTGGAAGCTGAATGGCGATCCGCCAGCGGACCTGGTGCTGAGCTGGGCCGCACGGCTGCACGAGATCGGTCTCGACGTCTCGCACAGCGGCTATCACCGCCACGGCGCATATCTGCTCGAGAACGCCGACATGCCCGGATTCTCGCGCGAGGAGCAGCGCCTGCTCGCGCGCACGGTGGGCGGGCACCGCCGCAAGCTGGCGCTCGACGGGCTCGAGGAGCTGGTGCCTCCCTGGGACCGCAACGCCATCCACCTCATCGTGATCCTGCGGCTCGCGGTGCTGCTGCACCGCGGCCGCAGCGCCGCCGCCCTGCCGCCGATCGCGGTCTCCGCCTCGTCGAAATCGCTGGAGCTGCTCTTCCCGGCCCGCTGGCTGAAGGAGCACCCGCTGACCTCCGCGGACCTGCAGCAGGAGGTGGATTACCTCCGCGCCGCGGGGCTGCGGCTGCGGGTGTTCAGCCGCGGGAGGTAGCCCGACCCGTCAGACCGAATCGTCCGCCGGCGACGCGGCGAACGCCGGCCCCGCCGCATAGCTCGCGAGCAGCTCCGACTGCGCGCTCCGCGGCCGCTCGCCGCCGGGCGAGAGCCGCTCGTACCGGCCGTCCGGCTGCAGACACCAGGCCTGGGAGTCGTCCTCGAGGTACCGTGTCAGATCCTCCAGGACGCGTTGCCGATGCGAGGGCCGCAGGAGCGGAAACGCCACCTCCACCCGGCGGAAGAAGTTGCGCTCCATCCAGTCGG
>DASZYK010000549.1:0-3053 GCA_035545455.1 Steroidobacteraceae bacterium | reverse complement strand
GGGCGCGAGCGTCGCCTTGAAGCTGATGATCAGCGCGAGCACGAAGCCGCCGATGAGCCCTAGCAGCATGGTGGAGGAGACCGCCTGGACATCGCCGCTGCTCATGTACTGGGACCAGGGCCAGAGCGCGGACACCATGAGGACGATGAGGAGCAGGAACGACTTGTCGAGCGTCCCCTTGAGGGTCATCCCCTCGACCCCGATCCCGAGCCGCGGCAGGCTCGCGAAGGTTTTCTCGTTCAGGCCGGGGTTGCCGGTACGGCGCACTGGAAGGGGCATCTAGGCATCTCCTTTGGAAACAAATCGCACCGAGGCGAAGCTGGCCCTATTGTACCAGCGAGCGGGGGCCTCCCGGCGGCGGGGCCGGGGAGAGGCGCCGGCGGGCCGCCGCAAGGGGCGGCGGGGGAGAAAGGCTAGGGATTCTCGGGCTCGCCGCGGGCGTCCGGCGCAGCGGCCCTCATCGCGGACTCCTCCCGCTCCCGGTGGATGCGCTCGTAGATCTCCTCCCGGTGCACGGCGATGTCCTTCGGGGCGTTGATGCCGCAGCGCACCTGGTTGCCCTTGACGCCCAGAACCGTGAACGTCACCGTGTCGCCGACCATGATGGTCTCGCCCACTCGTCGCGTGAGGATAAGCATTCTCCGTGCCCCTTGTTGTTTCGCCCTAGGCGCGCGGATGCGCCGCCAACATACTACAACATCCGCGCGCCAGGCGCACGCGCCTAGGTGCCGGTGCGGTTGTCCCGCCACACCCGCTCGAACGGCAGGCGCCAGGCGTGCGGCGCGATGAGCTGGTGCATGGAGTTCGGACCCCATGAGCCCGGCGCATAGAGGCGCACCGGCGGCGGCGCTTCCAACAGCGGCGCCGAGACCTCCCACAGCCGCTCGATGCCCTCGGCGTTGGTGAAGAGCGTGCGGTCGCCGCGCATCGCATCGAGTATGAGCCGCTCGTATGCCTCCAGGACGTCGCCGACCAGCCCGGTGTCGTGCATCGCGAACTGCAGGCTCAGCTTGTCGAGGCGCATCCCCGGGCCCGGCCGCTTGCCGTAGAAGGAGAGCGACATCTTCGACACGTCCGCCAGGTCGAATGTCAGGTGATCCGGTCCCTGCGCCCCGACGCCCGAATCGGCGGGAAACATGCTCTTCGGCGGCTCGCGGAAGGCGATCGAGATGATGCGCTGTCCCTCGGCGAGACGCTTGCCGGTGCGCAGATAGAAGGGCACTCCCGCCCAGCGCCAGTTGTCGATGGAGCACTTGAGCGCGATGAAGGTCTCGGTGTCGGATTCCGGGCTGACGCCCTGCTCCCGGCGGTAGCCGTTGTATTGCCCGCGCACGACGTCCGTCGGCTTGATCGGCAGCATGCTGCGGAACACCTTCAGCTTCTCATCGCCGATGGCGTCCGGCTCGAGCGCCGTCGGCGGCTCCATCGCCATGAAGGCGAGGATCTGGAAGAGGTGCGTCACCACCATGTCGCGGAAGGCGCCGATGTGGTCATAGAACGCCGCGCGCTTGTCGAGCGCGAGCGTCTCCGGCACGTCGATCTGCACGTGGTCGATGAAGTTGCGGTTCCAGATGGGCTCGAAGAGGCCGTTGGCGAACCGGAACGCGAGGATGTTCTGCGCCGGCTCCTTGCCGAGGAAGTGATCGATGCGGAAGATCTGCTCCTCCGCGAACACCTCGTGAAGCCTGGCGTTGAGCGAGCGGGCGCTGGCGAAATCGGTGCCGAAGGGCTTCTCCATGACGATCCGCGAGCGCTCGACGAGCCCCGCCTCCCCGAGCATGCGCACGGCCGAGAGCGCCGCGCTCGGCGGCACGCTCAGGTAGTGCAGCCGGCGGCTCTCGCTCGCCTGCGCCTTCTCCGCCCGGGCCACCGCGGCCCGCAGCGCGGCAGCGCCGCCGCCCAGCGGGACGTAGTCCAGGCACTCCGCGAACTGCGCCCAATCGGCCTCGTCGACCTTGCGCGTGTAGAACTCATCCAGCGAGCCGCGCGCCAGCTTGCGGAAGCCCTGCGCGTCGATGTCGTCGAGGGAGACCCCGATGATGCGGCAGCCGGGAATGAACCCGACGTTGGAGAGATGGAAGAGACCCGGAAGGAGCTTGCGCCGGGCCAGATCGCCCGTGGCGCCCACCAGAACCACTACCTGCGCATGCCGCGGACCCACTCCCGGAGGAACTTTGGCCACCCTGCTCTACCTTTCGCCTTGACTTGAGCCCGGGCGGGAGGATAGCGGGGCGCGTCGGGCGAATCCATGCGGACACGCACGGTTTGCCGGTCCGCGGCGGCTGCACCAAAAGGAAGCGGCGCCCGCCCGGAGAGGCGGGCAGTCAGAATCCGCCGGCCAAAGCAGGCGAGCGGAGAGTCCTCTCCGCCCGCCTCACTTCATCACGATCACGCGGTGGGTGATACGGGCACGCCGATCTCGCGGCGGCCGCGGCCCCGCTGCAGCAGCCAGCGGTGGAGCCCGCCGGTGGCGTCGATCATCCACTGCAGAACCCGCGGCCGGCGCCCGAAATGCGAGGCGAATTCGCGGTTGATCTCGAGCGGCCGCCAGTAAGCGGCCTGCCAGTCGCGGAAGCACGAGGCGAACTCGCGCTCCTGCTCCGGGCGCACCGAGAGCAGCACGCAGTTGCAGGCGGCGCGGATCTCGACCCGGTCTTCCGGACCGACGCGGAAGCTGTGCCAGCTGCGAATGTGGCACAGCCACCCGCCCGAGAGCTCGAACTCCTCGGGAGTGTTGCGTAAAGCGGTGATCAGGGGGGCGACATCGAGATATGACATGGACTGGCTCTCCATTACTGTCCGATGGTGGATCGCGAGTCTCCGGGGGCGGTCGCGGCGGGCGCGGCCCGCTCAGGGAAGGCTGAGCGTTGAACCCCCCGCCACCGGGAAAGTTCCACCTCACCTGCCCTGCGGCCTGCGGCGCCGCCTTCCAGGCCCCCCCTTCCTGGACTCAGCGCGTCACCCCGGCGGGGCTGCGCGGCTCCTCCGGACGCATGAAGCCGAGGACGAGCCCGCTCAGCGCGCTGCCGCTGATGATGTTGGTCAGCCGGACG
>DASZYK010000548.1:0-7507 GCA_035545455.1 Steroidobacteraceae bacterium | reverse complement strand
GACTCCAAGCCCGAGGCGCTCGACCGTCTCGAGCGGCGGATCATCCAGCTCAAGATCGAGCAGGAGGCGATGAAGAAGGAGACCGACGAGGCCTCGCGCAAGCGCCTGGCAACCCTGCAGGAGACGCTGCACGGGCTGGAGAAGGAGTACGCCGACCTCGAGGAAGTCTGGAAGTCCGAGAAGGCAACGCTGCAGGGCGCCGCGCAGATCCGCGAGGAGCTCGACCGCGTGCGCCTGGAGCTCGATGCGGCGCGCCGCGCCGGCAATCTCGGCCGCATGGCGGAGCTGCAGTACGGCAGGATCCCGGAGCTCGAGAAGCGGCTCGCCGCGGCCGTGGCGGCGGAGAACAAGGCGCCGCAGCTCGTGCGCAACAAGGTGACCGAGGAGGAGATCGCCGAGGTCGTCTCCAAGTGGACCGGCATCCCGGTGTCGAAGATGCTGGAGGGCGAGAAGGAGAAGCTCCTCAGGATGGAGGAGGCGCTCGGCCGGCGCGTCGTCGGCCAGGACGAGGCGCTCAAGATCGTTGCCAACGCCATCCGCCGCTCGCGCGCCGGACTCTCCGACCCGCGCCGTCCCAACGGCTCGTTCCTCTTCCTGGGACCGACCGGTGTCGGCAAGACCGAGCTCTGCAAGGCGCTCGCCGAGTTTCTCTTCGACACCGAGGATGCGATGGTGCGCATCGACATGTCGGAGTTCATGGAGAAGCATTCGGTGGCGCGGCTCATCGGCGCCCCGCCGGGGTATGTCGGCTACGAGGAGGGCGGCTACCTGACCGAGGCGGTGCGCCGCCGGCCCTACGCCGTGATCCTGCTCGACGAGGTCGAGAAGGCGCACCCCGACGTCTTCAACGTGCTGCTGCAGGTATTGGATGACGGCCGCCTGACCGACGGCCAGGGCCGCACCGTGGACTTTCGCAACACGGTCATCATCATGACCTCAAACCTCGGCTCGCAGGTGATCCAGGAGTACGCCGGGGAGAAGAACTACGTCCGCATGAAGAGCGCGGTGATGGAGATCGTGCAGCAGAGCTTCCGGCCGGAGTTCATCAACCGCATCGACGACATCGTCGTGTTCCATCCGCTCGGCACCCAGCAGATCCGCGCGATCGTGGACATTCAGCTCATCTACCTGCGCAAGCGCCTGCAGGAGCGGAACATGGACCTGACGCTGGACGATGCGGCGCGCGATATCCTCGGCGAGGCCGGCTTCGACCCGGTGTACGGGGCCCGGCCGCTGAAGCGCGCCATCCAGCAGCAGATCGAGAACCCGCTGGCGCAGCGCATCCTGAAGGGCGAATTCGTCCCCGGGGACCGTATCGCCGCCACGGCGCGCGGCGGGGAGATCGTCTTCAACAAGGCTGCCTGAGAGCGGGAGATCGTTGGCTATAATGTCCGCAGTTCCGGGGTCTCCGAGACCCGCCTTCGCAGGCGCGGAGGCGCCCGGGAAGCGGCGCCGGGACGCCGGGAAACCCAGACCACACACCTACGACTCAAAGCCATGCCGTTCTACGAATACGAGTGCCAGAGCTGCAAGTTCTACACCGAGGTGATGCAGAAGATCAGCGATCCGCCGCTCGTGAAGTGTCCTTCCTGCGGCAGGCGGACGCTGCAGAAGCTGGTGTCGGCGCCCGTGTTCCGGCTGAAGGGCAGCGGCTGGTACGAGACCGACTTCAAATCCGACAAGGAGGGCAAGCGCAACCTCGCGGTCGAGCGTGAGGAGTCGAAGCCGGCCGCCGAGGAGTCCAAGCCGGAGACGAAGGCTCCCGCCGCGGAGACCGCCGCCAAGCCAGCCGAGCCCAAGACCCCGAGCATCACGACATCCGCGGCGGCTCCCAAGCATCGCGCCGCGGCCTCGCAAAAGCGCCCTGCGGCCGCCAGGGCGAGTGCGCGCCCGGCTACCTCGCGGGCGAAGGCGAAGCCCGCAGCCCGCCGGAAGGCCGTCAAGCGCGGCTCGAGGCGATGAGACATTGAGCACGCCCGCCATCGAGAGGGCCGTCCAGCCGACTCAGGCCGGCCAGGCGGCGGTGAAGAAGCGGGGCTCCCCTCTGCGGCGTTACCTGGTCGCGGGCGTCCTCGTCTGGCTGCCGATCGTCGCCACGCTGTGGGTGGTCGAGTTCCTCTTCCACCTGGCGGACAAGACCCTGCTCCTCTTCCCGCTGCCGCCTGGATACGAGCCCCGGGGGCTCATGGGCGTCATCCTGCCCGCGCTCGGGGTGGTGTTCGCCGTCGTCGTGCTCTTCCTCACCGGGATCCTCGCCACCAACCTCATCGGCCGGCGCCTCCTCGTGTGGGGAGAGGAGCTGCTGCACCACATCCCCATCGTCGGCAGCGTCTATGGCGGCGTGAAGAGCTTCGCGGAGAGCGTCTTCTCGCAATCGAACTCCTTTCGCCGAGTGGTGATGGTGGAGTACCCGCGCCCCGGCGTCTGGAGCTTGGGTTTCCTGACGTCGGAGGACGTACCGGAGGTCACCGCCAAAACGGGCGAGCCGCACGCCTGCGTCTACCTGTCCGCCGCCCTGAACGCCACCGGTGGCTACCTCGCGATCCTGCCCCGCCGGCAGATCGTGGAGCTCGATATGAGCGTCGATGCCGCCATGAAGATGATCATCACCTGCGGCGTGGTCGTCCCGCCCGCTCCCGACCCCAAGCCCGGGCTGGCGCCGCCTGCCGCGTGATCTCGGGCCGGGCTGCCGGAGGGCCCGGGTTCAGGCTTGCTGGAGGTCCGTCATGAAAGCCATGCGACTCTCGGCTCCAGGGTCCCCCCTCCGCATGGAGGAAATCGCGCTGCCGCCTCCGGGTGAGCATCAGGTCCGCATCACCGTCGAAGCCTGCGGCGTCTGCCGCACGGACCTGCACCTACTGGACGGCGAGCTGCCCCACATCCACTACCCCATCACCCCCGGCCACGAGATCGTGGGCGTCGTCGCCGAGGGGGGCCCGTCGGTCACGCGGTTTCGCCCCGGCGACCGGGTCGGCGTCCCCTGGCTGGCACAAGCCTGCGGGCGGTGCCGTTACTGCCGTGCCGGCCAGGAGAACCTCTGCGAGAACGCGCGCTTTACCGGCTATTCGGTGGATGGCGGCTACGCCGAGCAGGTCCTGGCCGACGCCCGTTACTGCCTGCCGCTGCCTGCCGACGCACCGGCCGCACAGCTCGCGCCGCTCCTCTGCGCGGGCCTCATCGGCTATCGCGCCTACCGCGCGGCCGGCAGCGGTACGAACCTCGGCCTCTACGGCTTCGGGGCCGCCGCTCACCTGCTGGCCCAGGTGGCCCGCGCGCAGGGGCGGCGCGTGTTCGCCTTTACCAGGCCCGGGGATCTCGACTCGCAGGTCTTCGCCCGCCAGCTGGGGGCCGTCTGGGCCGGCGACTCGGACGAGGCCCCGCCGGAGCTTCTGGACGCCGCCATACTCTTCGCGCCCGTGGGCGCCCTGGTGCCGGCGGCCCTGGCTGCGGTCCATCCGGGCGGCCGGGTGGTCTGCGCCGGTATCCACATGAGCGATATCCCCCGCTTTCCCTATGAGCTGCTCTGGGGCGAGCGCTCCATCAGCTCCGTCGCCAATCTCACCCGCGCCGATGGCGAGGAATTTCTCGCGCTGGCAGCGCAGGTGGGACTGAGGCCGAGCGTGGAGCCGTTTCCGTTGAGCGAGGCGAATCTGGCGCTCGAGCGGCTGCGCAAGGGCGCGCTCCAGGGCGCGGCGGTTCTGGTTGCGGCCCCTCCGGGCGCTCCGTAACATCGCGCGCCTTATGCGTTCACATTACTGCGGACAGGTCGACGGGAAGCTGATCGGCCGGACGGTCGAGGTGGCCGGCTGGGTACACCGGCGGCGGGACCATGGTGGGATCATTTTCGTGGATCTGCGCGATCGCGAGGGCCTGCTGCAGGTCGTTTTCGACCCTGACGCGGTGGAAGTCTTCCGTGAGGCGGAGCGGCTGCGCAATGAGTTCGTCATCCGCGTGAAAGGACGGGTCCGTGAGCGGCCCGCGGGGACGGTGAACGCGAATCTGGCCTCCGGCCGCGTGGAGCTGCTCGCGGGCGAGCTGGAGCTGCTTAACCGCTCGGAGCCGCTGCCCTTCCAGCTGGATGAGCAGGTGGGCGAGGAGGTTCGCCTCAAGTACCGATACCTCGACCTGCGTCGCGAAGTCATGAGTCAGCGTCTGCGGCTGCGGCACAGGCTCACACGGTCCATGCGCGGCTTCCTCGATGGGCACGGCTTCATCGACCTCGAGACCCCGATGCTGACGAAGGCGACGCCGGAAGGCGCGCGCGACTACCTCGTCCCGAGCCGGACGCATCCGGGCAAGTTCTTCGCGCTGCCGCAGTCGCCTCAGATCTTCAAGCAGCTGCTCATGATCGCAGGCTTCGACCGCTACTATCAGATCGTGCGCTGCTTCCGCGACGAGGACCTGCGCGCCGACCGGCAGCCGGAGTTCACGCAGCTCGACATCGAGACTTCCTTCCTGACTCAGGACGAGATCATGGACCTGATGGAGGGACTCACGCGGCACTTCTTCAAGGAAGTGCTGGGCGAAGCGCTGCCCGGTCCCTTCCCTCGCATGAGCTTCGCCGAGGCGATGCGCCGCTACGGCTCCGACAAGCCGGACCTGCGCATTCCGCTCGAGCTTGCGGACGTGGCAGATCTCGTCAGGGACTGCGACTTCAAGGTGTTCGCCGGTCCCGCCAGGGACCCGAAGGGCAGGGTGGCGGCGCTGCGGGTGCCGGGAGGCGGCGCGATGCCGCGCTCGGCCATCGACGGCTACACGGAGTTCGTCGGCCGCTACGGCGCCAAGGGCCTCGCCTACATCAAGGTCAACGAGCGCGCCCGCGGCCGCGACGGCCTGCAATCCCCCATCATCAAGTTCCTGAGCGATGCCGCGATCGCCGGCATTCTCGAGCGCACGGGCGCGGCGGACAACGACCTGATCTTCTTCGGCGCCGACAGCGCCAAGGTGGTCAGCGATGCGCTCGGAGCGCTGCGCCTGAAGATCGGCCAGGACCTCGAGCTCGTGCAGCAGGGCTGGCGGCCGCTGTGGGTCGTCGACTTCCCCATGTTCGAGTGGGATCCGGACGAGAAGCGCTGGGTGGCGATGCACCATCCTTTTACCTCGCCCAGGATCGACGATCCGGCGGCGCTGCGCGCGGACCCGGAGAAGGCGCTCGCCAAGGCGTATGACCTGGTGTTGAACGGATCGGAGATCGGCGGCGGCTCGGTGCGTATCCACCGGCAGGAGATGCAGTCGACGGTGTTCGAGCTCCTGGGGATCGGGCCCGAGGAGGCGGCGCGCAAGTTCGGCTTCCTTCTCGATGCGCTGAAGTTCGGCGCTCCGCCGCACGGCGGCATCGCCTTCGGAGTCGACCGGCTGGCGATGCTGATGGCCGGTGCCGACAGCATCCGGGAAGTCATTGCCTTCCCGAAGACCCAGACCGCGGCCGACCCGCTCACCGACGCGCCGACGGAGATCGGCGAGGCGCAGCTTCGCGAGCTGCACATCCGCGTGCGGACACCGCCCCCGGCATAGCGCGTCGCGTGCCGCGCCGGCCGGCGCAATTCCTGGGACCGTGGACGAGGCGGCCGCAAATGGCCGCGCCGACAGCCGCGCGATGAGAGAGGATGCTGCGCAACACGTGGTCTACGTGCACGGGCTATGGATGCCCGGCGGCGAATCGCTGCTGCTCGGGCACCGGCTGCTGCGCGAGTTCGGCTTGCAGGTGCACGCGTTTCCTTACTCCGCCGCCACCTGGAGCATGGAGGAGATCACGGCGCATCTGCAGAGCTTCGTCGGCTCGCTCGACGCGCCGGCGGTGCACTTCGTCGGCCACAGCCTCGGCGGTCTCGTCATCTACCGGTTCTTCGAGCGTTATGCCGCGCAGCCGCCCGGCCGCGTGGTCTTCCTGGGCACGCCCTGCGTGGAGAGCCGCGCCGCCGTGGCGGCGGCTCGCCTGCGGTTCGTGAGCGCGCTGATGGGGCCTTCGGTCGCCGAGGAGCTGCTGCAGCCCCGTGAGCGCCGCTGGATCTTCGGGCGCCCACTAGGACTCATCGCCGGCAGCCAGTCGATCGGCCTCGGCCAGTTCCTGGCGGGCTTCCAGGAGGAGTGCGACGGTACGGTGGGTGTCAGCGAGACGCGCCTTCCGGGCGCGACGGATCACATCGTGCTGCCCGTCAGCCACATGGGCATGTTGGTATCGCCGCGGGTGGCGCGCGAGACGGGGCTCTTCCTGACCCACGGGCGATTCTCGCTGAGTTGAGCGCCGGGCTCGCGGCAGATCAGCGCAGGCTCTTCGCCATGCAGACGGCGGAGGCCGGGCACAGCGAGCGGAATTCCGCGCTGTCGAGCACGGGTGGCGGGACTCGGTCGCGGCTTCGAGGGTGGTAGCCCAGCCGCTCGAAGAAATCCCGCGCGGTCATCGTGAGGAGGATGAGCTCGTCGATGCCCGCGGCGCGGGCGCGCCGCTCGAGCTCCTCGATGATCGAGCGGCCCACTCCGGTTCCCCGCCGCCGCGGCTCGACGGCGACAGAGCGAAGCAGTGCCACCTTGCCGAAGCGCTGCAGAGCGCCGCTGCCGACGATCTGCCCGGCATCGTCCGCGACGATGAACTCCGGCCTGGCGGTGCCCAGATCGCCTGTCGGCAGTCCGCTGCGCTCGAGCAGAGCGTGAATGCTTTGCGCGTCCGCCGCCGCCGCGGTCCGCAGGGTTGGAGGCTCGGCGGAGGCCATCAGGAGCCTCGGTCGAGCAGCCGTCTCAGCCGGTAGACCGCCTCGAGAGCCGCCTTGGGAGTCATGTCGTCGGGTTCCAACGCGGCGATGGCCTCGCGCACCGGGTCGGGGGGCGCTTCGGCCGGCGCCGGGGAGGCGAAGAGCGGCAGCTCCTTTTGCGCCCTCCCGCCACCGTGCTCGCCGCGGCCCGAGCCATCCGGCCGATCCCGCTGCGACTCCAACGCCTCGAGGTAACGCCGCGCCTGGCCGATGACGTCGCGCGGCACGCCGGCGAGCTGCGCCACCTGCAGGCCGTAGCTGCGGCTCGCCGGTCCTTCCTTCACGGCATGCAGGAATACGATGCCGTCGCCGTGCTCGGTGGCATCCAGGTGCACGTTCGCGCAGCCCTCCACCTCGGTCGCGAGTGTCGTCAGCTCGAAGTAGTGAGTGGCGAACAGGGTGAAGGAACGAATGCGCGCCGCGATGTGATGCGCCATCGCCCAGGCGAGCGACAGCCCATCGAACGTACTCGTTCCGCGGCCGATCTCGTCCATCAGAATGAGGCTGCGGGCGGTGGCGTTGTGCAGGATGTTGGCGGCCTCGGTCATCTCGACCATGAAGGTCGAGCGTCCCCCCGCGAGGTCGTCGGCCGCGCCGATGCGCGTGAAAATGCGGTCGATGGGACCCAGGGCCGCGCGGTCGGCGGGCACGTAGCTGCCGAGGTGCGCCAGGATCGTGATGAGCGCCGCCTGCCGCATGTAGGTCGACTTGCCGCCCATGTTGGGGCCGGTGATGATGAGCATGCGCCGCGCGGAGTC
>DASZYK010000547.1:0-14365 GCA_035545455.1 Steroidobacteraceae bacterium | reverse complement strand
GGAAAGGGTGCAAACGGGTGTCGAGATGGCTCGCATCGAGTCCCTCGGCAAGCGGCTGACGGAGCTGCCGCCGGGCCTGACGTTGCATCCCCGCGTCGCCAATGTCGTCGCCAATCGCAAGAAGATGCTTGCAGGGCAGCTGCCACTCGATTGGGGATGCGCGGAGACGCTCGCCTACGCTTCGCTCGTCGAGGACGGCCACTCCGTGCGGCTCTGCGGGCAGGACAGCGGCCGCGGCACATTCTTCCACCGGCACGCGGTGCTGCACGACCAGGGCTCCAACAGGGTCTACGTGCCGCTGCAGCACCTCGCCGATCCGCAGCCGCGGGTCGAGATCATCGACTCCGTGCTCTCGGAGGAGGCGGTGATGGGCTTCGAGTACGGCTACTCGACGACCGAGCCCAACTGCCTCTCCGTCTGGGAAGCCCAGTACGGTGACTTCGCCAACGGCGCCCAGGTCATCATCGATCAGTTCATCAGCTCGGGCGAGGCCAAGTGGGAGCGCTACTGCGGGCTCGTGCTCTTCCTGCCCCACGGCTACGAGGGTGCGGGTCCCGAGCATTCCTCGGCGCGGCTCGAGCGGTATCTGCAGCTCTGCGCGGAGTCCAACATGCAGGTGTGCGTGCCCTCGACGCCCGCGCAGATGTTCCACATGCTGCGGCGGCAGATGCTGCAGCCCTTCCGCAAGCCGCTCATCGTCATGACGCCGAAGAGCCTGTTGCGGCACGACCTGGCGGTCTCCAGCCTGCAGGATCTGACCCGCGGCTCGTTCGCGCGGGTGATCGGCGAGAGCGATGACCTGCCCGCGCAGGGCGTGCGCCGGGTCGTCTTCTGCAGCGGCAAGGTGTACTTCGATCTGCTGAAGGCGCGGCGCAAGGACGGCATACGAGACGTCGCGCTGGTACGCATCGAGCAGCTTTATCCCTTCCCGACCGAGGAGTACGAGGCCGCGCTCGCCCGCTATTCCAACGCGCGCGAAGTCGTCTGGTGTCAGGAGGAGCCGCAGAACCAGGGCGCCTGGTATCAGATCCGCCATCGGCTGCAGGAGCCCCTGGGAACGGGGCGCATCGTGCTCTACGCAGGGCGCGCGCCTGCCGCGGCACCGGCCACCGGCATCGGCAAGATTCACGAAGCCGAGCAGCGCTCGCTCATCGATGCGGCGCTGCATGCCACGGCGACCGAGGATTCCGCGAGAGAGACGACCCGGCTGACGCCGGGCGTCCCCGCGACACCGCTCAGAAAGAAGACTTCATGATGACCGAGATCAAGGTGCCCCAACTGCCGGAGTCCATCACCGACGCGACCCTCGTCGCCTGGCACAAGAAGCCGGGCGATGCCGTCAGGCGCGACGAGAATCTCGCCGACCTCGAGACCGACAAGGTGGTGCTCGAAGTGCCCGCCCCGGTCAATGGCGTGTTGCGGGAAGTGAAGGTGCAGACGGGCGCCGTGGTCACCCCGGGGCAGCTGCTCGCGCTGCTCGAGGAAGGGGCGCAGGCCGCCGTCGCCGCGCCCGCTGCGGCCAAAGAGGCGCAGCCGGCCGAGGAGCTCAAGGCCACGGGCACCGATGCCGGCAAGGAGAAGCTCAGCCCTTCGGTGCGCCGGCTCATCGAGGAGAACCGGCTGGACGCTGCGGCAATCCCGGCGAGCGGCCGCGACGGGCGCCTGACCAAGTCCGATGTCGTCGACTTTCTCGGCAGAAAGCAGAGTGCCGCGCCTGCCGCGGCTCCGGCACCTTCGGCGGCTGCATCCCCGGTGCCGGCAGCGCGTGCACCTTCGCCCGCAGCGCCGGTCCTGCCGGCCACCGCTCGCGGCGAGCACCGGGTAGCGATGACGCGCTTGCGTCAACGCATCGCGCAGCGTCTGGTCGAGGCACAATCCACGCAGGCGCTGCTGACCTCATTCAACGAGGTCGATCTCACCGCGGTGCAGGAGCTGCGCGCCAGACACAAGGAACGCTTCGAGAAGGAGCATGGCGTGAAGCTCGGCTTCATGTCGTTCTTCGTCAAGGCGTCGATCGAGGCGCTGAAGAAGTTCCCGGTCATCAACGCCTCGGTCGACGGCAACGACGTCATTTACCACGAGTTCTACGACATCGGCGTCGCGGTCTCGACAGAGCGCGGCCTCGTCGTCCCCATCGTCCGGGATGCCGATGTCAAGAGCTTCGCGACGATCGAGAAGGAGATCGGAGACTACGCGAGGAAGGCCCGCTCCGGCGGTCTCGCGATCGAGGACCTGACGGGCGGCACATTCACGATCACCAACGGCGGCGTCTTCGGCTCGCTGATGTCGACGCCGATCGTCAACGCGCCGCAGAGCGCCATCCTCGGGATGCACAAGATCCAGGAGCGGCCCATGGTGGTCGGGGGGCAGATCGCCATCCGCCCCATGATGTACATCGCCATCACCTACGATCACCGCATCATCGACGGCCGTGAGGCCGTGCAGTTCCTCGTGACGGTCAAGGATTGTCTCGAGGATCCGGGCCGCATGCTGCTGGGGATTTGAGCATGGCAGATAACTTCGACGTCGTCGTCATCGGCGGCGGCCCGGCCGGCTACCCGGCCGCGATCCGCGCCGCGCAGAACAAGCTCAGCGTCGCCTGCATCGACGAATGGAAGAACCGCGACGGCACGATGTCCTTCGGCGGCACGTGCCTGAACGCCGGCTGCATCCCTTCCAAGGCGCTGCTCGAGTCGACCGAGCTGTACCACCGCGCGCAGGAGGAGTTCGCGGTGCACGGCATCAGGGCGAGCGGTGTCAGCTTCGATGTGGCGCAGATGCAGAAGCGCAAGGCGGGCATCGTCAAGACCATGACGCAGGGCATTCTCGCGCTCTTCAAGGCGGCGGGCGTGACGCCGCTGCAGGGGCACGGGAGGCTCCTTCCGGGACGCCGGGTCGAATTCATCGCTTCCGACGGCACGCGCCGCGAGCTGACCGCGAAGCAGGTCATTCTCGCCTCGGGCTCGGCGCCCATCGAGCTCAAGTCGGCGCCGTTCCAGGCGCCGCACATCGTCGACTCGTGGGGCGCGCTCGATTTCGAGGCCCCGCCCAGGCGCCTGGGTGTCATCGGTGCCGGCATCATCGGCCTGGAGTTGGGCAGTGTCTGGCGCCGTCTCGGGAGCGAGGTGACCGTGCTCGAGGCGTTGCCCGACCTCCTGCCGACCGCCGACCAGCAGTTGGCGAAGGAGGCCGCGCGGCACTTCAAGAAGCTGGGGCTCGACATCCGCCTCGGCGCGAAGGTCACCGGAGCACACGTCACCGGCGGCGCAGTCGAGGTCGCTTACACGGATTCCAAGGGCAATCAGACCCTGACGGTCGACAGGCTCTTCGTGGCGATCGGCCGCCGCCCGTTCACGCGGGATCTTCTGGCGCCGGGTACCGGCGTCGAGCTCGATGAGCGCGGCTTCATCAAGGTCGACCATCAATGCCGTACGGGCGCCGAGGGCGTCTGGGCGGTCGGCGACTGCGTGCGCGGCCCCATGCTGGCGCACAAGGGCAAGGAGGAGGGCGTCATGGTGGCCGACCTCATCGCGGGCCGCTTCGGCGAGGTCAATTACGAGACGGTTCCGTCGGTGATCTACACCGCTCCCGAGATCGCCTGGGTCGGGCAGACCGAGGAGCAGGTGAAGGCGAGCGGCCGCGCCTACAAGGTCGGTGTCTTCCCGTTCCTCGCGAGCGGCAGGGCTCGCGCCATGGAGCAGGCGCAGGGTTTCGCCAAGATCGTAGCCGCGCAGGACGATGACGAGATCCTGGGCGTGCACATCATCGGCCCGCTTGCCGGCGAGCTCATCGCCGAAGCGGTGCTGGCGATGGAGTACTCCGCGAGCACCGAGGACCTGCAACGCACCATTCACGCGCATCCGACGCTCTCGGAAGCTGTGCACGAGGCCGCCCTCGCGGCCGACAAGCGGGCGATCGACTCGATCAATCGCTGACTGAATCAAGCTCCAAGGTCGAAAGCAAGTCATTGAGCGACCCAGAGCCGTTCGTTTCCCGGGGTATCGGCTCTCGCGTTGGCGGCTCTCAGAGGGGTCGCGAGCTTGCACAGTCATTGGGCTGGCCGCTCAAAGCGCCGCAGGCGACTTTGAGCCAATCAACTAGCGTGCGCGCCGGGCCTGAATGACGTTGGGCACCGTGCCCAGACGGTGGAGAACGCGCGCGAGCTGGTCCAGATTGCTGACCGGCACCGTCAGGCGCACGTGCGCCGTACCGGCCTCGCGGTCCGTCGAGGTGGACATGGCGTCGATGCTCAGGCGCTCGAGCGCCAGCACGTCAGCCAGGTCCCGCAGAAGTCCGCGCCGGTCGTATGCGGTGACGGCGATCTCCGCGGTCAGCCCGGCCGTATCCGCCGAGCTCCACTCGACCTGCAGCACGCGCTCCGGCCTGACTTCCCGCATGCGGGCGAGGCTCGGACAGTTACTGCGGTGGATGGTCACCCCGCGGCCCACCGTCACATAACCCGTGATCGGTTGCGGCGGCAATGGGACGCAGCAGCGGGCGAGGGTGATGGGCAGATTTCCGACGCCCTCGACCTCGACCGGTGAGCCGCGGCCCGCTCTCGGCCGTGCGGCGCGCAGCGCCGGCGTCGGGATGGATGGCTCAGGCGTGGTGCTGATCCCAGTGTCAGCGGGAGTCTGCGCATGGCCGTCGGCTTCGGCTGCATCCTGCTTACGGAACCACGCGCGCACCTTCGCGCGGTTGCGGGCCGAGACGAGATACCCCTGCTCGGGAGCGAGCCAGTCGCGGCTCGGAGCATCCTGCTTGCCGGTGATGATCTCCACGATCTCGCCATTCGACAGCGAGTAAGTCAGCGGCACGATCCGGCCGTTCACCTTCGCGCCGCGGCAGCGATGGCCGAGCGAGGTGTGGACGCTGTAGGCGAAGTCGAGGGGAGTTGCGCCGCGGGGGAGATCGACGACTTCGCCCTTCGGGGTCAGCGCATAGACGCGGTCCTCGAAGAGCTCCGAAGTCACCTGCTCGAGAAACTCGCGGTCCGCTTCCGCTCCCGCCTCGGGGCGGGCACCGCCGAGCGCCTGGGGCTCGAGGAGCCGCCGCACCCACTCGATCTTTCTCTGATACTCGGCGTCCGTCGCCTTTCCTTCCTTGTACGTCCAGTGCGCCGCGACGCCGAGCTCGGCGTGCTCGTGCATCTCGCGGGTGCGGATCTGCACTTCGACGCTCTTGCCCTGCGGGCCGATGACCGCCGTATGGATGGAGCGATAGAAGTTGCCTTTGGGCGTGGCGATGTAATCGTCGAACTCGCCGGGGATGTAGGTCCAGAGGCCATGCACCACGCCGAGGGCGGCATAACAGTCGCGGATCGTCCCGACGATGATGCGCACGGCCCTGACGTCGAACAGCTGCTCGAAGGCCAGCTGCTTGCGCTGCATCTTCTTATGGATGCTGTACATGTGCTTGGGCCGGCCGTAGACCTCCGCCTGGATGCCGGTGGCCTGCAGCTCGGAGCGCAGCTTCTCGCAGAACTCCTCGATGTAGCGCTCGCGATCGGCGCGCCGCTCGTTGAGAGCGCCCGCGATCCGCCGGTACTCGTCCGGCTCCAGATACCGGAACGCCAGGTCCTCGAGCTCCCATTTGAGCTGCCAGACCCCGAGGCGGCTCGCGAGCGGCGCGAACACCGCGCGCGCCTCGATCGCCAGGCGCTCCCGCTCGGCGAGCCCCGCCGGATCGGCCGGAAGATCCCGGGCGTGGCGCAGGGCAACCAGCTGCTCGGCGAGCCGCGCAAGAATGAGCCGCGGATCGCTGACGACCGCGAGAAGCATCTTGCGCAGCGTCTCAGCCTGACGGGAATCGAGTCCCTGCGCCGGCGACCAGTTGCGCGGCAGCCCGAGATCGCCGAGCTTGTGCAGGGCTAGCGCCGTCTCGGAGGCGGAGCGCCCCGCAACGGAGGCAAGGCGCTCGGCGGCACGCTGGGGGTCGGAGCCGTCCCGCCCCGCGAGGTCCATCGCGGCCTTCACCAGCACTGCGTTCGAGAGATCCGCGTCCGAGGTGAGCGCGCCGAGGAGCTCAGCGGCCTCCGCCGCGGCGGCCAGCGCTCCAGGTGGCAGCGCGCTCCGTTCCTCGATCCCCCGCCGAACGGCGGCGATCGATGTGATCAGCTCGGGCGGGCAGAGTTGCCGGGTCTCCATGGGAGTGGTCGATTGCGGTGCCTCGATACTTCCTTTGCAGCTATGATCGCATCTCTGGGCGCGGAAGCTCTGGACTTCGGCCCGGGAAGGCGGCGCGCTCCTTCGTCTTGACTGTACAAATACACAGGACTAGAGTCTTTGATACCGGATGAAAGACGTTACGGCCACGCATACCAGGTGGGCGAATATTCAGCACGTCACGGGGCGCGCGGCCGAAGCGGTGCATGCCGGCGTCGGACTGCGCGGGCGCTCTGAGTCGCGCAGCCTCGAGCCCGTCCGGTACGAGGGCTATGGGCCCGGGGGCGCGGCCGTCCTGGTCGAGTGCGTCACGGACGACCGCAACCGCACCCGCACGGAGCTGCGCCGGGCCTTCACCGAGCATGGCGGCCACCTCGGGGCGGAGGGCTCGGTGAGCTATCTCTTCAATCACGTCGGCCTCATGATCTATCCGCCGGGAACCGACGAGGAGCAGCTCATGCGCGCGGCGCTCGAGGCCGGCGCCGAGGACGTCGTTCCCAACTCCGATCACTCGATAGAGGTGCTGGCCGACCCGATCGAGTTCGAGACGGTGCGGGCGATCCTGACGGACCGCGGCTTCGTCCCATGCGCGGCGGAGGTCACCGAGCGCGCCTCTCTGACGACGCCCCTTTCCGGCGAGCCGGCGGAGCGGATGGTGCATCTGCTCGAGGCGTTGGAAGGTCTCAACGATGTGAGGAACGTGTACTCGAATGTCGAGATACCGAACGAGGTCCTGGCGCGCATTTGATCCCGGGACCGTGCCCTCGCCGCCGGCGGGCGGGGCGAGCCTGAAAATTCTCGGCCTCGATCCCGGATCGCGGCGGACGGGCTACGGCGTCATCGAGCGCCGCGGCGCCGACTGGGTGCACGTTGCTCACGGGTGCGTCACCGTCAAGGGCGCGGCGGACTGCCTCGCGGAGCGACTGCGAGTCATTTTCGAGAGCCTGCGCGAGCTCATCGCCACGCACGCGCCGGGCGAAGTCGCCGTCGAGCGGGTATTCGTCAACCGGAACGTCGACAGTGCGCTGAAGCTCGGTCAGGCGCGCGGTGCGGCGCTCTGCGCCGTGCCCAAGGGCCTGCCCGTGTACGAGTACGCGCCGCGCGCCATCAAGCTCGCCCTGGTGGGCTCGGGGGCGGCGGAGAAGGCGCAGGTGGCTCACATGATCCGCACGCTGTTGGGACTGCAGGGGCGTATTTCCCCGGACGCCTCGGACGCGCTCGCAGTGGCTGTTTGTCACGCGCACTCACGGCGTCTACAGGAGCTTGCGCTGCGCGCCTTGGCGCCGGCGCGCGCGACGGAAGCAGCGACGCGATGATCGGATCCGTACGGGGGCGCATCGTCTCGAAGGCTCCGCCGCAACTGCTGGTGGAGGCCGGAGGTCTCGGCTACGAGCTCGAGGCGCCGATGTCGACCTTCTTCCATCTGCCGGCCGTCGGGGAGGAGGTGCGGCTGCTGACGCACCTCGTGGTGCGCGAGGATGCACACGTGCTCTACGGATTCGGCACCGAGGACGAGCGGCGGCTCTTTCGCAGCCTGATCAAGGTCTCGGGCGTCGGTCCCAGGATTGCGCTGGCGCTGCTCTCCGGCATCAGCGTCGAGGCATTCGCGCAGTGCGTGCAGAGCCAGGATGTGGCCGCGCTCATCAAGGTGCCCGGCATCGGGCGCAAGACCGCGGAGCGGCTGGTCGTGGAAATGCGCGACCGTCTGGAGGCGGCCGGCCCGGCCGCGGCCAGCGCGCTGCCCGCGGGGGCCACTCCGGAGGCCGAGGCCTTCGGCGCCCTGGTGGCCCTCGGCTACAAGCCCGCGGAGGCGACGCGCTTGCTCAAGGCTGCGGGTCCGGGTACACATTCCACCGAAGAGCTGATCCGACGCGCCCTGAGGGGCGCGGCGCCGGAGTAGACCCATCTTGCAAGCGGAAAGAACCATCGGCGCCGGGGCCACCCGGGAGGATGATGCGCTCGAGAAGGCCATCCGGCCGCGGCGGCTCGCCGAGTATGTCGGCCAGCCGCAGGTCAAGGCGCAGCTCGACATCTTCATCAGCGCCGCGCGCCAGCGCGCCGAGGCGCTCGATCACGTGCTCATCTTCGGGCCGCCCGGTCTCGGCAAGACGACACTCGCCAACATCATCGCGGCCGAGCTCGGCGTGAGCCTGCGCCAGACCTCCGGCCCCGTGCTCGAGCGGCCCGGGGATCTCGCGGCGATCCTCACCAACCTGCAGCCGCGGGACGTGCTCTTCGTCGATGAGATCCACCGCCTGTCCCCGGTCGTGGAGGAGGTGCTCTATCCGGCGATGGAGGACTGTCAGCTCGACATCATGATCGGGGAGGGGCCTGCGGCACGCTCGATCAAGCTGAACCTGCCGCCCTTCACCCTGGTGGGCGCGACGACGCGCGCGGGACTTCTGACCTCGCCGCTGCGCGACCGCTTCGGCATCGTGCAGCGTCTGGAGTTCTACGGCGTGGAGGACCTCGAGCGCATCGTGCTGCGCTCGGCGGCCATCCTCGACGTGCCGGTGGAGGGCGAAGGGGCGCGCCGCATCGCGCAGCGCTCGCGCGGGACGCCGCGCATCGCCAACAGGCTCCTGCGGCGGGTGCGCGACTACGCCCAGGTCAGGGCGGACGGGCGCATCGCGGAGGCGGTCGCGGAGGCCGCGCTCGACCTGCTGGAGGTCGACCCGCAGGGCTTCGACACCCTCGACCGCAAGCTCCTCACCACGATCATCGACAGATTCGACGGCGGTCCGGTCGGGATCGACAGCATCGCGGCGGCCATCGGCGAGGAGCGCGGCACGCTGGAGGATGTGATCGAGCCCTTCCTCATCCAACAGGGATTTCTGGTGCGCACCGCGCGCGGACGCATGGTGACACGCGCGTCGTACCTGCATTTCGGCCTGAAGCCGCCGGAGCGCGCCGCGACCCCGCTGTCGCTTTTCGAGGACGGCCGGTGAGCGGTGGGGCAGGGAGGGTGAGCGTTTTCTCCTGGCCAGCCCGTGTATACTGGGAAGATACCGACGGGGGCGGGATAGTCTATTATGCGAACTATCTGCGCTTCCTGGAGCGGGCGCGCACGGAGTGGCTGAGGTCGCTCGGGTATTCGCAGCAGGCTCTCGCGCGGGAGCCCGGCATTGTGTTCGCGGTGACGAGCCTCACCGTCGAGTACCGCCGCCCCGCGCGGCTCGATGACGAGCTCACCATCACCTGCGAGCCGCACGCCGATCGGGCGGCGACGATCCGGTTCGAGCAGGCGATCTTCCGGGGCCGCTGCCCCGGCGAGGAGCCGCCGATCCTTACCGCGGGGGTTCGCGTCGCCTGTGTCGATGCGCGCACGCTGAAGCCGAGAAGGCTGCCCGAGTCCCTGACGAATGTGTTGATCTGACCGTCTGCAAACATGAACGGACAACTCTCCATCATCCGCCTCGTGGTCGAGGCGAGCATCCCCGTGCAGATCGTGGTGGGGCTGCTGCTGCTCGCCTCGCTCACCTCCTGGGCGATCATCTTCAGGAAGCGCCTGCTCCTCGGGCGCGCGGCGCGCGAGGCCGACCAGTTCGAGAACAACTTCTGGTCCGGCGGCGACCTGGCGCAGCTCTACCGCGCGATCGAGTCGCACGGCGGCGCGACCGGCATGGCGAGCATCTTCGAGTTCGGCTTCCGCGAGTTCGCGCGCCAGCGTCAACAGGGATCGGTGCCCTCCGAGCAGCTCCTCGAGGGCGCGCGCCGGGCCATGCGGGTCGCGCAGCTGAAGGAGATCGACAGACTGGAATACAGCCTCGCCACTCTCGCCACCGTGGGCTCCACCAGCCCCTACGTGGGTCTCTTCGGCACGGTGTGGGGCATCATGACGGCGTTCTCCTCGCTCGGCGACGTCCAGCAGGCGACGCTCGCATCGGTGGCGCCGGGCATCTCGGAGGCGCTCGTGACGACGGCCATCGGCCTTTTCGCGGCCATTCCGGCGGTGGTGGCCTACAACCGTTTCGCCGACCAGGTGGGCCGCCTGGAGGTTCGCTTCGACGCCTTCATGGAGGAATTTTCCACCATCCTGCAGCGGCACGCGGCCCGCGGCATGCCCGCGTCGGCGGTCAACGCCCAGCCGGCCGGGTCCGGCGCCGGCGCGGCGCCCGCGGCCGTGATGCCCGGCACGGCCGGGGCCCGGTAGGAGGCGCGCATGGCTCAAGTCTCGCGCGGCCGGCGGCTGATGGGCGAGATCAACGTCGTTCCCTACATCGACGTGATGCTCGTGCTGCTCATTATTTTCATGATCACCGCGCCGCTTCTCACCCAGGGGGTGAAGGTCAACCTGCCGAAGGCCCATGCGGAACCCTTGCCCGCGAACAGTGCCAAAGACCCTGTCGTGCTGTCGGTCGATGAGCGAGGCCGGCTGTTTCTCAATATCGCCTCCGATCCGCGGGCAGCCCTGGATCCGGACGCCGTCCTGGCGCAGGTGACCGGGGCCATGAGCAAGGACCCGGAAAGGGCCGTGGTGGTCAAGGCGGACAAGTCAGTCTCCTATGGCACCGTCATGCAGGCCATGGTGCTCCTGCAGCGCGCGGGGGCGAGCAAGGTCGGAATGGCGACCGACCCGCTGCCGCCGCTGCAGCCGAAGTCAGGCGAAGGCAACTGACGGACTGCCCATCCGATGTCCGAGCCCGCACGCGACCGGTGGCTGTCGATTGGGATGTCCGTGCTGCTGCACGGCAGCCTGGTCGCGCTGCTCGCCATCGGCTGGTGGCACTTCCGGAGTCGTCCGCCGGCACCCAGCGTTCCGATCGATGCGACCGTGGTCGATGCGCGCACTCTGAAAGGCGTCGGCACTGCCTCGACGCCGGCACCGAAGCCCAAGCCGGCGCCGCCGGCTCAGCCGCCGCAGCAGGTCCCGCCGCCCGAGCCGCAGATGGAAGGCCCGCCGCCTCCGACTCCGGACGAGATGGCCATGCGCGAGCAGGCCGCGAAACTGGAGGCTCAGCACGAAGCCGAGGCGCAGCAGGAGCTGCTTGCACGGCAGCAGGCGGCGGAGGCGCAGCGCAAGGCGGAGGCGGCCGCGGCGGAGCAGGCCGCGCAGGCCAGGAAGGCCGAGGAGGCCAAGGCGGCCGCGCAGGCGAAGAAGCTCGCCGAGGCGAAGAAGGCCGCCGAAGCGACAAAGCTGGCCGAGGCCAGGAAGAAGGCCGAGGCCAAGCTCGCGGCGGAGAAGAAGGCGGCCGAGGAGAAGAAGCTCGCCGAGGAGCGGCAGGCCGCGGCCGACCGCGCCGCCCGTCTGGCCGACTTGCAGCAGAGCCTGCAGGAGGAGGAGCGGGCGCAGGCCGCGCGGGCGGCGAGCGGCGCTCTCGCGAGCTGGCAGAGCCAGATCACCTCACGGATCCAGAATGCCTGGATCAAGCCCCCCACCGCGCAGCCGGGCATCCTGTGCGTGCTCAACGTGAGCCTGGTGCCGGGCGGCTCGGTGACCGGAGTGAGCATCGGTCAGTGCAATGGCGATGACGCCGTGCGCCAGTCCATCCAGACCGCGGTGTACAACGCCTCGCCCCTGCCGCCGCCGCCCAACGGCATTCCATTCCCGCGCCAGCTCATCATCACCTTCAAGCCGACCACTTGACCGCGAGATCATGAAACCGACACCAAGAATGGCACCCCTGCTGCGCATTTTCCTGGCGGTTCTGACGGCCGCGTGCCTCGCGCCCCCGGCGGCGCGTGCGCAATTGCAGATCCAGATCACCTCCGGTGTGACGAACCCGGTGCCGATCGCCGTCGTCCCCTTCGCCGAGGCGCCCACGGACGGCACTGACGTCGCCGACGTGGTCCAACACGACCTCGTCGGCAGCGGCCGATTCACGGCGCTGGCGCGTGATCGGATGCCGGCGAGACCGACCAGCGCGGCGGACGTGAAGTTCGCCGACTGGAAGGGGGCGGGAAGCGATTACATGGTGGTCGGACAGGTGACGCCGGCGGCGAACGGGCAGCTCGCGGTGGATTTCAACCTCCTCAACACGCTCACCGGGCAGAGCATCGCCCGCCAGCGTTTCCTCGGCACCGCCGCGGCGCTGCGTAACGCCGCGCACCGGGTGAGCGACGTCGTCTACCGGGCCATCACCGGCATCCGGGGCGCCTTCGCGACGCGCATCGCATACGTCGCTGTCGCGGGGGCAGGCGCGGCGCAACAGTTCCAACTGGTGATCGCCGATGCCGACGGCTACAATCAGCATCTGATCCTGCAGTCACGCTTCCCGATCATGTCGCCGGCGTGGTCGCCGGACGGACAGTGGATCGCCTATGTCTCGTTCGAGAATCACCTCTCCGCCGTGTATGTACAGCGTGTGCTGACTGGTCAGCGGACCCGCGTCTCCATGCGCGCCGGCATCAATGGCGCGCCGGCCTGGTCGCCCGACGGCCACAAGCTCGTGCTCACTTTGAGCGGCGACAGCGGCCATCCGCAGATCTACATCCTGGATCTGAGCACCCAGCACCTCACGCGCATCACCCATTCGCCGGCCATCAACACCGAGGCGGTGTGGGCGCCCGACGGCCGCTCCATCTATTTCACCTCGGACCGCGCCGGTGAGCCGCAGATCTACCGGATCGGCATCGCCCCCGGAAGCAGCCCGCAGCGCATCACTTTCACCGACGAGTACAACGCCGGCCCGCACGTTTCCCCGGACGGTAAGCTCCTTGCGATGGTCACGCGCGACGACGGCGGCAACTACCGCATCGCCGTGCAGAACCTTGCGAGCGGCGAGTTCAAGGTGCTGACACACGGCCGCCTCGACCAGTCCCCGAGCTTCGCGCCGAACGGCGCCACGATCATGTACGCGGAGCGGCCGGGCCGGGGGCAGGCCGGCATTCTGGCGACCATCTCCGTCGACGGGCTCACGGGCCTCTCCCTGAAGCCGACTCAGGGCGAGGTGCGCGATCCGGCCTGGGGTCCTTTCACTCACTAGCAATGTCCTGACGTCCAACAAGAGCTGCCGCGCGGCGGCGAACCTGGAGAAGGGTCTATGTATCGTCGAACTCTCGTCCTCATCCTGCTGGCCGGATGCCTCGGGCTTGCCGCCTGCGCGAGCAAGCCGCCGAAGCCATCGGCAGCCTCGCAATCACAGGCTTCTCAAAGCGGCGCCGGCGCCGAGTCGCAGGGCGCGGAAGGGGGCGCCAACGCCAATGGTGGCCCGTTCGGCAACCAGAACTCGGTCCCGGGCCCGCAGGAGGGCATGCTCGCCAAGCGCACGGTGTACTTCGACTTCGACAGCTCCGTGATCAAGGGCGACGGCACCGACATCGTCGCGGCCCATGCGAAGTACCTCTCCGATCACGCGGATGCCCGCGTGCGGCTCGAGGGCAATACCGATGAGCGCGGCTCGCCGGAATACAACATCGGGCTGGGCATGCGCCGTGCGCAGGCCGTGCGTCAGGCGCTCCTGCTGCAGGGCGCGTCCGCCGGCCAGATCACCGTTGTGAGCTATGGCGCGGAGCATCCGGTCGATCCCGCGCACGATGAGTCGGCCTGGGCCAAGAACCGGCGCGTCGACATCGTGTATCTGACGCCGAACGCGCCGCCGGCGCCGCCGGCACAGTAAGCTTTCGCCCGGCAGCCTGTTTCCAAAGGAGTCCGCCATGCGCCCGATCATCCCCCTCGCGCTCGTCACGGTGCTCGCCGGCTGCGCCACGGTTCCGCCCGACCAGGACCCGGTGCAGATCAGGCTCAACGACCTCGATGCGCGCGTCTCCAAGGTCGAGCGGATCGTGTCCAACCAGAGCCTGGTGCAGATGGCGCAGCAGGTCGATACGCTTCAGGCCGAGGTGCGGGATCTGCGCGGCCGGATCGATGACCTGCAGAACGCCAACCGGGAGCTGAGCAAGCAGCAGCGGGATTTCTACTCGGATCTCGACAAGCGTATGGGCGCGCTCGAGCATGGAGGGAGTGCCGCCGGCGGCGCATCCGCTCCCGGCGCGGAAGGCCAGCAGGGGGTGAGCTCCACCGAGCAATCGGTTTACGGGCAGGCTTTCGACGCCCTGAAGGCCGGCAGCTACTCGGTGGCGATCAGCGGCTTCCAGGGCTTCCTCAATCAATACCCCACGAGCCCGCTCGCGCCCAATGCGCAGTACTGGCTGGGCGAGGCGCATTACGTGAACCGCGATTTCGCGGCCGCGGAGAGCGCCTTCCAGACCGTTCTCGACAGGTGGCCGAGCTCGAGCAAGGCGCCGGACGCCATGCTCGA
>DASZYK010000546.1:0-7057 GCA_035545455.1 Steroidobacteraceae bacterium | reverse complement strand
CTGCGCTCGCGGGCGACCCGCCTGGCATCCTTCACCGACGTCTCGGAGGTCGAGGCGGCGCTGCAGGGCCTGCTGGAGCGCGAATCCGGCCCGCTCGTCGCGCGGCTCGCGCGTGAGCCGGGGCGGCGCGAGTCCCGCTACATGCACCTCTTCGGCGGCGAGCCGCCGCCGCAGGAGGCGGCGCCGAGCGCGACGGCGGAGGATCCGGCCCGGGCGGCCGAGGGCGCGACGGTCGCGGACCGCGTGGCGAGACTCGAGGAGGAGGTGCGGCAGCTTCGGGCCGAGCTCGATGCGCTGCGATCGGCGGCCCGGGCGGGAGCCTGAGCCTGCGCGGGGGCGCCGCCCCGCACTCGAGAGAGAAGCCGGCCCCGCCGGCGCAGAACATGACCGGAGCATTTTCAGCGGCCCGCTCACCGCGCAACCAGGTATGACCCGCAATGTCGCTCGCGCACGTCATCATTCTCGCCATCATCCAGGGGCTCGCGGAGCTTCTGCCCGTCTCCAGCTCCGCGCACGTGATCCTGGCGGAGAAGCTGATGGGAATGAATCCGTCGGCGCCCGACATGACGCTTCTGCTCGTCATGCTGCACACCGGAACGATGCTGGCGGTGATCGTCTACTTCTGGCAGAGATGGCGGCGCACGTTCTTCAACTCGGTGCCCCAGCTGAGGAATTTCGCCGTGGCGCTCATCGCCGCGACCTTCCTGACCGGCATCGTCGGCGGCGGCATCATCGAGTTCATCGAGAAGGTGCTGATGCGCGGTGAGGCGCACGCCTGGGTCGAGCAGCTCTTCAACCGCCTCGACCTGATCGCGGCCGCGCTGGCCGCCGCCGGCGTGCTCATTCTCGCGGCGGGGTTGCTCGAGAGCCGCCGGCGCGACGCCGCCGCGGCGCGCAAGCTGACGCCGGCGCAATATTCGGGGATCGGCGCGGTGCAGGGGCTCTGCATCCCCTTCCGCGGCTTCTCCCGCTCCGGCGCGACCATCTCGACGGGGCTCCTCATGGGCGTCACGCGCGCCACGGCCGAGGATTTCAGCTTCGCGCTCGCCGTGGTGCTCACGCCGCCGGCCATCGCGCGCGAGGTGTGGCGCCTCTATCAGTCGCAGCACCATCGGCTCGCCGGCATGCTTCCCGCGGCCATGCCCAGCATTCTGGGCGTCGTCTTCGCGTTTCTGGCCGGGCTGGTGGCGCTCAAATGGCTCAGCCGCTGGCTGGAGACGGGCCGCTGGCATTTCTTCGGCATCTACTGCCTCGCCGCGGCGGCCGTCGTCGCGTACCTCCATCACACGGGGTTCTCTTGACCACGCTGCCGTGAGCTCGCCTGTTCCAGACAGGCTCGCTCACGGTGCCCGTCTCGTCGCTTCCTCTGCGAGCACCTGCTCGATGAACTCATAGTCATCGCAGCATGCGTCTCGCATCCACGCGCAGCCGGTCTCAGATCCCGCGGCCGTAGTAGAGCGCCGACACGTGTGTCGCCTCCGCGAAGAAGAGCCACCGCTCGATGAAGAGCCCGAGTCCGGCGCTGACGACGGCGAGTGTCGCGGCGGCGAGGGGAAACAACCTGACACTCGCCAGGACGCTGAAGGCCAAGGGCAGGACGAAGCCGATGAGCAGAGCGATGCGCCGCAGCCTCGTGGCGTGCCGGCGGGCGATCACGAATCCCATCTCGCGCAGGACGAAGTTCTCGGTGAAATGCGGTGCATCGAGCGGCTTCGCGCCGGTGCCCGCCGGCAGGCCGATGGCCTCGACCAGCGTCGCCAGCGGTGTCTGCGCGTCGACGTGACGCCAGTATGCCCACTTGGCGATCAGGGCGAGAGCGGCTGCGGCGCAGGCCGCCACGCCCGCAACCGCGCCGGGTGCACCGGCCATCACGGTGCGAATCAGCGCGAACAGCATCGCGCCTGAGAAGATCGCGTAGATGAGATAGTCCGGCGCGGTGTGCGCGTTGTGCCATTGGCGGATGGGCTTCAGGCTCGCGTAGATCATCGCGGTGCAGAGCACCGTGCCGAGGGAGACGGCGAGGGCAGCCAGGCCGAGCACACGCGTCCAGACTCCCTCTCCGTCACGCGCAGCCGTGACGGCGAAGGCGATCGCCACGGGGTACGCGAGCACCGACGCCACGGCCTCTCGCGAGAGCCACGACGAGCGCCATTGACTGAATGCCCGCCATGCGCGGGCCTTGCGGCCGAGATGCAGCATCGAGGCGGCGAGCCCGACGGAGGCGAGCAGGAGGGCGATGCCGACACCCGCGAGCACCAGCATCGAGGCGCGCGCCGGCGGCAGAGATCCCAACGCCGCGCAGGCGCCGATCCAGGCGAGCAGTCCGTAGCCGAACCCGGTCGCAGTCGTGAGGAGCAGGACGGAGGCGGCGGGATTCAACGGCTGAGCGCCTTGTCCAGAAGACCGAGCAGTGCCGCGCCGATGCCGCGCCCGGAGGGCTCCCGGGTCTTCGCCGGCTGGACCGGAATCGTCGTCCGGCGCGGCGGAAGATATTTGTTGGTGGGACGGTAGCCGAGCTTCGCGAGCGGCTCGAGGCCGCCGCGCGCCTCGACGAGCCGCGACACCTCGCTCTTCGGGTCGGCGAGGTCGCCGAAATGGCGCGCCCGCGCAGGGCAGCTCGCGACGCAGGCCGGCTCCCGCTCCGCTTCCGGCAGGCTCTCGTCGTAGATGCGATCGACGCACAGGGTGCACTTGCGCATCACCCCCTCGTCCTCGTCGAGCTCGCGAGCGCCGTAGGGGCACGCCCAGGAGCAGAGCTTGCAGCCGATGCAGATGTCGGTGTCGACGAGAACGATGCCGTCCTCGGCCCTCTTGTACGAGGCTCCCGTGGGACAGACGGTCACGCACAGCGCATCCTCGCAGTGCAGGCAGGAGCGGGGGAAATTCACGGTGCGGGAGCATCCCTCGCCCTCCGTCTCGTACGAGTGGACGCGATTGAGCCACACTCCGTCGGGCTCGGCACCGTACTTGTCGTAGTCGGGCAGGATCCCGGCCTCGCCGCCGCCGTTCCACTCCTTGCAGCTGACGGCGCAGGCATGACAGCCCACGCACGTATCCAGGTCGATCACCAGCCCGAGCCTCCTGGCGCCCGGCGCTGACTTCGGCAGCATGGTCATCGCGTGCCCTCCGATGCCGGCCTGATCCGCAACGGGTTCGCTCCCATGCGCGGCGCCGTCTCTGCGGCCGCATCCGCGGCGCAGGGCTCGATGGAGACCGTCAGATCGAACCAGGCGGCCTGGCCCGTGACCGGATCGGAGTTCGAGCCCGGCGTGTCGCCGCCGCTCCTGGGCAGGTATTCGGAGATCAGGTGATTGAGCAGGAAGCCCCGGCGGAACTCGGGCGCGTCGTGCCGCAGCGCCCATGCGCCGGTGCGCTTGCCGACCGCGTTCCAGGTCCACACGGTGTGGCGATTCACGCCGCTCATCGTGCGCACCTGACACCTGACACTGCCGTTTCGCGAGCGGACCCAGACCCAGTCCTCGTCGCGGATGCCGAGCCCGGCGGCGAGATCGCGGTGCACGTAGAGCCGGTTCTGCGGCATGATCTGGCGCAGCCAGGCGTTGTGCGAGCCCCACGAGTGATACATCGCCATGGGCCGCTGCGTGATGGCATGCAGCGGGAAGCGCGCGCGGTCGCTCAGCGCTTCCTCGAGCGGCACGTACCAGAGGGGCAGCGGATCGAAGAACTCCCGGATGCGCGCCCGCAGCCGATGCGGCGGCCGATGCGCTCCGTGTCCCGCCGCCGCCAGGCGAAACCGCTGCAGCGTCTCGCAGTAGAGCTGCAGGACGATCTGCCCGTCATCCTCGATGAGCCCCATGGCCTTGGCGCCGGCGAGATAGGCCTGGTTGGCGTGCTTGAAGTAGAGCTGCCCCGCGGGCAGCTCGTGTGCCCAGAAGCCGCCGTTGCGCGCGTATGACTCGAGCTGCCGCGGATTCGGCGCTCCGCTGCCGATCGCATTGCCATCCGCGCCGCGAAAGCCGGCGAGCGGACCGACGCCGGGCTTGCGCTCGTGGCGCACCATGTAGTCGGCGTACGAAGAGTAGAGCGGCAGACCTCGATCGTCGGTGAAGCCCGGCAGGCCGAGCCGGCCCGCGAGCTCGATCAACACATCCTGGAACGGCCGCACGTCCCGGTCGGGCCGCAGCACCGGCACGCGAATCGCGTCGGCGGGTCCGTGCGCCGATCCGATCGGCCGATCGAGGAGCGAGATGCAGTCGTAGCGCTCGAGATAGGTCGTGTCGGGCAGCACGAGATCCGCGTACGCGACCGTCTCCGACGCGAAGGCGTCGGCGACGATCACGAAGGGAATGCGGTATTTCCCGAACTCGTCGCACTCGCCGAGCATCCGCGTCGTCTCGCCGGGATTCATCGCCGAGTTCCACGCCATGTTGGCCATGAAGAGGAGCAGGGTGTCGACTCTGTCCGGGCCCGCCTCATAGGCGCGGGCGATGGCCATGTGCATGAGACCATGGATCCCGAGAGGCGCTTCCCACGAGAACGCCCCGTCGAGGCGCAGCGCCTCGCCGGCCTCATCGACGAGAAGCTCCTCCGGTTTCACCGGGAAGCCGAGCGGGGGCGCGTCGAGCGGGACGCCGGGACCGCCGGAGCGGCCGGGCGGCGGACCGCCGGGAACGGGCTTGGGGTAGGGTGACTTGTAGCGCCAGGAGCCCGGCGTATCGACGGCGCCGAGCAGCATCTGCAACACGTGTATCGCGCGGCAGGCATGGAATCCATTGGAATGCGCCGAGATCCCGCGCATGGCGTGCATCGCGACGGGGCGTCCGGTCATCGTCGCGTGCCGGCGCCCGGCCGTATCCGTCCAGGGCTGATCCAGCACCACGGGGTGGTTGAAGGCCACCTCGGCGATCTCCGCGGCGATGCGGCGGATCGCCGCGGCCTCGATCCCGCAGCGGTCCGCCACTGCCTCGGGAGCGTATTCCGGGCCGCCGTAGCGCTGCGCGAGCAGTGCGAACGCCGGGCGGGCATGACGGCCGTCGGGCAGCGCGACCTCGCCGAGGAGCGCGGGATCGGTTCCAACGGTATGCGCATCGACGAGAGACCCGGAGGCGCGGTCGAACGCGAGCTCGCGCCCCGCCGCATCGCGCGCGATGAGGCCGTCGTCGGCCTCGCCGGGCGCATCGATCACCAGATGATGCGCGTTCGTGTACCGGACCAGGAACTCGGCGTCGACCTTACCCGCCTCGAGCAGGCAGTGAATGATGGCCAGCACGAAGAGCCCGTCGGTTCCCGGCGTGATCGGCACGAACTCGTCGGCGATCGCCGAGTAGCCGGTGCGCACCGGGTTCACGGAGATGATCTTCGCGCCGCGCGCTTTCAGCCTCGCGAGGCCGAGCTTGATGGGGTTGGAATCGTGGTCCTCGGCGACCCCGAAGAGGAGGAAGAGCCGCGCGTGCTCCCAATCCGGCTCACCGAATTCCCAGAAGGATCCGCCCACCGAATAAAGCCCGGCCGCCGCCATGTTGACCGAGCAGAATCCGCCGTGGGCCGCGTAGTTGACGGTGCCGAACATCCGGGCGAAGTAGCTGGTGAGCGATTGCGACTGATCCCTCCCGGTGTAGAACGCCAGACGGTTGGGATCCGACGCGCGGATGGCGCCCAGGCGCGAGGTCACGATGGCCAGCGCCTCCTCCCAGGAGATGCGCTCGAAGCCGCCTGACCCGCGCGGCCCGACGCGCTTCAGCGGAGCGGTGAGGCGGGCGGGGGAGATCGCCGTCATGATCCCCGCCGAGCCCTTGGCGCAGAGCACACCCCGATTGACCGGGTGATCCCGGTTGCCCTCGATGTACCGCAGCCTGCCGTTCTCGACGTGCACCTTGATGCCGCAGCGGCAGGCGCACATGTAGCAGGTCGTGCAAGTGACGGTACTCTGCGGCATCAGCGACTCCATCCCCGCGGCACCCGAACGGTCGGCCCATACATGATGGCGCCGCCTTTGATATATATCCAATGTAAATAACGCACCTCTGCCATATACTGAATGCATATGAATCTGCACCATCTCTCGATCTTCGCCGCGATCGCCGAGACCGGAAGCCTCACCGCCTCCGCCCGCAAGCTCCATATCTCCCAGCCGGCGCTGTCGCGCGAGCTGCGCACGCTCGAGGTCCGGCTCGGCGTCACCCTGTTCGAGCGGCACGCGAAAGGCATGCGGCCCACCCATGCCGGAGAGGTCCTCAGCCGCTACGCGTCGCGTCTCTTCGAGCTCGAGCGCGCGGCCGAGGCGGCCATGCGGGAGATCGCGGGCGCCTTTCATGGGCGGCTGTCGCTCGGCGCGAGCAACACCATCGGGACCTATCTGCTGCCCCGCGTGCTCGCCGCCTTGCGGCGCGAGCGCCCGAACGTTCAGGTGGCGCTCTTCGTCGGCAACACGGAGCAGGTGTCGCAGGGCGTCGATGACATGCGCTTCGCGCTGGGCTTCATCGAGGGGCCGCTGCATCGCAAGGGCCTGCACGCCACGACCTTCCGCCAGGACGAGATCGTGCCGGTGGCCTGTGCCGACCATCCGCTGCTGCGCAAGCGGCGCCTGAGGATCGCGGACCTGTCCGCACAGCCACTCCTCGTGCGCGAGCCGGGCTCGGGCACGCGGGAGCTCATCACCGCGACGCTGCGCCGCTACGGCATCGCCGAGGGGGCAACCATGGAGTTCGGCAGCACCGAGGCCCTGAAGCGGGCGGCCGTGCACGGCGGAGGGATCGCCTGGCTGCCGCGCATCTGCATGGTCAACGAGCTGCGCGAGGGAGCGCTGCGCGAGCTGCCGCTCAGGCAACTGCGGATCGTGCGTCCGCTGATGGCGCTCAGCCGCAAGGGCGCGCCGCTCGAGCCCGTTGCCCGGGCCTTTCTCGAGCAGCTGCGCAAGGTGTCGGAGGAGGGGGACACCGCGTCGGCCGGCTCACCATAGGGCTCCTCAGCGCCGACGTACGGCTGCCGCTCGGGACGGTCGAGCTGCAGGCGCGGCTGCCGGAGCCGCGCGGTTGGCCGAGTTGGATCACGTTACGCACTTCTGCCCAGGCCGCGTGCCGCCGGGCTCTTTCCCGCA
>DASZYK010000545.1:0-3555 GCA_035545455.1 Steroidobacteraceae bacterium | reverse complement strand
GGGCACCCGCGTCGTTCTGGTGACCGCATGCGACCCGGCGTACCGGGCCGCTCTCGATCTGCATCGCGCCGGAGCATCCATCGCGGCGATCATCGACGTGCGCCCCGGCTCCGCCGGCGGCGCGCTGCCCGAAGCGGCTCGGCGCGCCGGCCTGCCCATCGAGACGCAGGCCACCGTGCTCGGCACGTCCGGGCGGCTCCGTGTCCGCGCGATCCGCGTGCAGAAGCTGGATTCCTCCGGCGGGCCGGCCGGGCCGGTCCGGCGCATTCGCTGCGACCTGGTCCTGATGTCGGGCGGGCTGACACCGAGCGTTCATCTCTTCTCGCAGTCGCGCGGCAAGCTGACCTGGGACGAGGGCCTCGGGGCCTTTCTGCCGGGGCAGGCCGCGGAGCGTGTCCGCTCGGCGGGCTCCTGCCGGGGAGTGTTCTCGCCCGCCGCCGCGGTCCGGGACGGCACGCGCGCCGGCCTCTCGGCTGCCCGGGACGCCGGCCTCTCCGTCACCGCCGCCATCCCGGAGGCGCCGCCTCCCGAGAGCTCTGCCGCCGGCCATCTGGGCGCGCTGCCGCAACCCCCGGGTGCCCGTGGCGGCAAGGCCTTCGTCGACTGGCAGAACGATGTCACCTCGCGGGATCTCGGCCTCGCGGCGCGTGAAGGCTTCCGCTCGATCGAGCACGTGAAGCGCTACACCACCACCGGGATGGCGACCGACCAGGGAAAGACATCCAACATGAACGCGCTCGCCATCGTCGCGCGCGAGCTCGACAAGGCCATGCCGCAGGTCGGGCTCACGACCTTCCGCATGCCCTACACGCCCGTCACCTTCGGCAGCTTCGCCGGTTTCGCCCGTGGCGAGGTGTTCGATCCGGTGCGCACGACCCCGATGCACGACTGGGCGGCTCGCAACGGCGCGGTATTCGAGAACGTCGGCCTGTGGAAGCGCGCGCGCTATTTCCCGCGGCAGGGCGAGAACATGCATGCCGCCGCGGCGCGCGAATGCCTCGCGGTGCGCGATCACTGCGGCATCTTCGATGCCTCGACCCTCGGCAAGATCGAGGTGGCAGGCAAGGACGCCGCGACCTTCATGAACCGCATGTACGTCAACTCGTGGACGAGCCTGCCCGTCGGGCGCTGCCGCTACGGGATTCTGCTGCGGGACGACGGCTTCATCTATGACGACGGCGTGGTCGCGCGCACGGCGGAGGACCGCTTTCACGTCACGACGACCACGGGCGGCGCCGCGGGTGTCCTCGCGCTGATGGAGGACTACCGCCAGACGGAATGGCCCGACCTCGAGGTCTGGCTCACCTCGACCACCGAGCAGTGGGCCGTGATCGCCCTGCAGGGCCCGGGCGCGCGGCGCGTGCTGGAGCCGCTGGTGGCCGACATCGACATCTCGGCCGCGGCCATGCCGCACATGAGCGTGGCGCGCGGGCGGATCTGCGGCGTGCCCATGCTCCTCATGCGCGTCAGCTTCACCGGGGAGCTCGGCTTCGAGATCAACGTTCCCGCGGACTTCGGCCTGGCGGTCTGGCAGGCGGTCATCGAGTCCGGGCGGGCGCACGGCATCACCCCGTACGGCACCGAGGCCATGCACGTGCTGCGCGCGGACAAGGGCTACATCATCGTGGGCCAGGACACGGATGGCACGGTGACGCCCGAGGATGCCGGGCTCTCCTGGGCCATCGGCAGGAGCAAGCCCGATTTCGTCGGCAAGCGCTCGCTGCAGCGGCCGGCCATGACATCGCCCTACAGGAAGCAGCTCGTCGGACTCCTGACGCGCGATCCGCAATGCGCTCTCGAGGAAGGCGCGCAGATCGTTCCGACCCGCAAGCGCGGAGCGCCGGAGCCTGCCATCGGCCACGTGACCTCCTCCTATCACAGCGCGAGGCTCGGCCGGTCCATCGCCCTCGCGCTGGTGGGCGGCGGGCGCGCGCGCATGGGCGAGACGCTGTACGCTTCGATGCCCGACGGTGACATCCCCGTGCAGGTGACCTCGCCCGTCTTCTACGACCCACAGGGGAGCCGCCTCAATGGCTGATCTCACCGCTGCGCGGCAACAGCAGATCCTGGCGTCGACTCCCCTCCTGCGGCAGTTGCCTCCCGCCTGCAGGCTCGTGCTGCGCGGCGGCTCGCGGGTCATGGCGGGCGCGGCGCAAGCGCTCGGTCTGCCGCACAGCGAGACCGCCTGCCGCGCCGTGCGCAACAACGGCCGGGCCGCGCTCTGGCTGGGACCGGACGAGCGCCTGCTGCTCGGACCCGCCGATGCGGGCGATATGCGCGGCCTCGTGGAGCGCGCGCTCGGGGGACTGCCGCACTCTCTGGTCGAGACGAGTCACGCCCAGAGCGCTTTCGAGGTGAGCGGCGCACGCGCGGCCGCCGCTCTCAATGCCGGCTGTCCGCTCGACCTCGATCCGGCATCGTTCCCGGTCGACATGTGCACCCGCACGGTGTTCGCCAAGGCGCAGATCGTGCTCTGGCGCACGGGCCCCGCGACCTTCCGGGTGGAAACCGGCCGCTCCTTCGCCCCCTACGTGACGAGAATCCTCGCCGAGGCCGCGCGCGAGACCTGACGATTCACCGACGGCGAACGTGATTCGCCGACGATCAGGACTTCGGCCGCTCGTTGCCCGGATCGTACAGCGCCCGCTGCCCCACCCCCGCCACGCGCACCGGAAAGTGCTCGCCGAAGTATTCCATGACGAGCCCGCGTCCCTCCTGCGCATGGCGCTCGGGAAGATAGGCGAGCGCGATGTTCTTGCCGACCGACGGGCCGTAGGCGATGCTGGTCGTGGACGAGCGCCGCCCAAGCTCATCGACCAGCACCTCGCGCGTGTCCGGATCCAGGATGGGCCATTGCCCCACCGGATAGCGGGCCACGCCGCTCGCATCCACGTTGCTCTCCATCGTCAGCGTGCACAGGTAAGCAGGCTGACGCGCGCGCTCGCGCTGGGCCACGTAGGCCGCCTTGCCATGAAAGTCATCGCCCTTGACCTTGGCTCGCGCGAGCCCCGCCTCGTACAGGTTGTACTCCGTCAGCAGATCCGCGTTCTGCAGGCGCAGGCTCTTCTCCATTCGGCGGGTGTTGGCGTAGGTCTCGATGCCCACCGGTACGACACCCTGCTCGTAGAGCAGATCCCAGAGCGCCAGGCCGTAGCTCGGCGACACATAGAGCTCCCATCCCTGCTCGCCCACGTAGGAAATGCGGAACGCCCAGACCGGCAGGCCGCGCACGCGTATGGACCGTGCCGCCGCGAACGGAAAGCTCTGCGGGGTCAGCGCCTCCGGCTCGTCAGCCACCGCCTGCAGCGTGCGCCGCGCGTTGGGACCCCAGAGGCCCAGTGTGACCAGCTCGTCCGAGCGGTCATCGATCCGCACGTTGAATCCCCGCGACTCGCGGATCTGCCGCATCCACTTGAGATCGCGAGGCCCGGTGCTGCCGCCGCACACAACGCGGTATTGCGTAGCACCCAGGCGGATGATCGTCAGGTCAGAGTGCACTCCTCCCGCCTCGTCGAGAAAGTGCGTGTACACCCCCTGCCCCAACGCCGTGCCCCC
>DASZYK010000544.1:0-3354 GCA_035545455.1 Steroidobacteraceae bacterium | reverse complement strand
CTGCGGGCGCGCGAGAACAGGCAGTTGGAGCAAGTGCAGGTTTGGGCGCGCGACGGCATCAGCACTCGGTTCGCGGGCGAGCCGGAGAAGCTGAAGGAAATGCAGGAGAAGCAGGAAAAAGTGCTCGAGCGGCAAAAGAGGGAACAGGACGAGGCGCAGCAGAAGCGCTGGGACGAGACGCAGCGCAGGCTCGCGCAGGAGCACCAGGCGCGCCTCGAGGCGGAATCGGAGCGGCTGCGCCAGGAGGCCGAGCGCCAGCGCCAGGAAGCATTGCAGCGCGCCGCAATGCAGCGCCAGACGATGACCTGAGCTCGATTCACGGCTGATCCGGGCGTCAAGCCGTCGAGGAAAAACCTCGGCCGACTTCATCGTTCGCGCGCGCCTCCAGTGCAGCACGGCGGCCGCGGAGCGAAATTACCGGTCCTTCAACCCACCCTGCCATACAGCCGCCTCAGCAGGTGAGGCTCCACGCCCAGTGCGGCCACACTCACGGAGTCGACACGGCTCAGGTCCGCGAGGCGTGTCATCTCGAGCCCCGCGTAGCCGCAGGGATTGATGCGCTGAAACGGCTCCAGGTCCACGCTGACGTTGAGGGCGATGCCGTGATAGCTGGCGCCGCGGCGCACGCGGATGCCGACGCTCGCCAGCTTTCGCCCGTCGACGTACACGCCGGGCGCATTCTTGCGGCATTCAGCGGTGATGCCGAGCTCGGCGGCGTAGTCGATCACGCTGCGCTCGAGGGCGGTGACGATGTCGCGCACGCCCAGACCCGCGCGCCGGAGGTCCACGAGCGGATACACGACGAGCTGTCCGGGACCGTGATAGGTGACCTGGCCGCCCCGGTCGATCTGGACGACCGGAATGTCTCCGGGCGCGAGCACGTGATCGCGGCTGGCGTTCATGCCGAGCGTGAACACCGGGGGATGCTCGAGGAGCCAGATCTCATCGGGCGTATCCGGGCCGCGCTCGTCGGTGAAGCGCTGCATGGCGCGCCAGGTCGGCTCGTATTCCACGAGGCCGCGATTACGCACGATGTGCGGCGGCACGGGCCGCCCGGCTCGCGGCTCGCCGGCCAGGGGCGGGGTGGCCGGAGACGCCGTGAAGTTGCCCTGCTGCGCGCTCAAACCGCCTTCTTCGCGGACCCGAGGCGCGTGTTGTCGAGTCCCGCGTTGTTGCGGTTCAGCGCCTGCTCCGCGCGGTAGCTCGAGCGCACCAGCGGTCCCGAGACGCACTCGAGGAAGCCGCGCGCGAGAGCGCTGTCGCGGTAGCGGTCGAACTCCGCGGGAGTGACGTACCGCTCGACAGGAAGATGGTTGCTGGTCGGACGCAGATACTGGCCGAGGGTGACGATATCCACGCCGGCAGAGCGCAGGTCGGTCAGCGTCTCCTCGATCTCCGCGTCAGTCTCGCCGAGGCCCAGCATGAGGCTGCTCTTGGTCAGTACTCGCTGCCGGTGCCGCTTCGCATGAGCGAGCACGCCCAGCGTCCGTTCATATCCGGCGCGCGGATCCCTGACGGGATGAGTGAGACGGCGCACCGTCTCGATGTTCTGTGCGAAAACTTCGAGCCCGGAGTCGACGACCGTCTCGACGTCGGCGAGCACTCCCTGGAAATCGGGCGTCAGCGCCTCCACCGCGGTGTTGGGGTTGCGGCGCTTGATGGCGCGGATGCAGGCGGCGTAATGGCCGGCTCCGCCATCGGGCAGATCGTCCCGATCCACAGAGGTCAACACGACGTACTTCAGCTTCATCAGCTCGACGCTGCGGGCGGCGTTCTCAGGCTCATCCGCATCCAGCCAGCCATGAGGATTGCCCGTATCGACCGAGCAGAAACGGCAGGCGCGGGTGCAGACCGCTCCCATCAGCATGATCGTGGCGGTGCCGGCGTTCCAGCACTCGCCGATGTTCGGGCACTTCGCTTCCTCGCAGACGGTGGCGAGGCGGTGCTCCTTCACGATGCCCTTGACGGCCTGAAAGCCCAGGCCCGAGGGAGCCTTGGCGCGAAGCCATGCGGGCTTGCCGGCGCGGGTCAGGGAGCCGGGCGGCAGGCTGTGCCCGGCGGCCGCAGCCTTGATACCGTCCCGAATCGCTGTAAACCCATGATCGGTAAGATATTTCTCGCCGCTGCGAGGGGGCTCCCGCCGGGCGGGCGCGGCGTCGGTGACGACCGGGATGTCTTTGAGGCTGGCCATGGCGCTCATTTTACGCCACGGGCTCCGATGAGACCCTCAACTGCCCCTCGTGGCACGCTCTCTCGCGTCCAGCCACGCCAGCCGGTCAGGGGAGCCGATATCCAGCCATTCCCCCCGGTAAACCTCGCCGCGCAGGCGGCGCGCGGCAATCGCTCGCCTGAGCAGCGGCAGCAGCGGGAACTTCCCCGGTGTGCAGCCCTGGAAGAGCTCCGGCCGATAGACTCCAATGCCCGTGTAGGTGAAGCGCCCGGTTTCCTGCTCCACCACGAAGCCGCCCTCCAGCCCGAAGTCGCCGCGCGGATGGTGCGGCGGATTGGGCGCCAGCATCAGTCGCGCGTCGACGCTCTCCTCCAGGGCCGGAACGCCGCTGAAATCCAGATCTGTCCAGACGTCGGCGTTGACGACGAGAAAAGGGTCCGAACCCAGAAGCGGCAGCGCGCGATGGATCCCGCCACCGGTCTCGAGGGGCTCCGGCCCCTCCTCGCTGTAGGCGATCCGCACGCCGTAGCGGCTGCCGTCTCCCAGGGCCGCGCTGATCCTCGCGCCGAGCCAGGAGAGATTGACGACGACGTCGCGGATTCCCGCCCTCGCCAGCGCTTCCAGGTGATAGACGATCAGCGGCTTGCCGGCAACCTCGACGAGAGGCTTCGGCAGCGTGTCGGTGATCGGGCGGAGTCTCTCGCCGCGGCCGGCCGCCAGCAGCATCGCGCGGCGGGGTGCCGCCCCCGCGGTCATGGAGCCGGCTGCGAGGTTTGCCGCGCGACACGCTCATTGGCTCGCGGCAGCTCGGGCGCAACCCGGCGCTCGAGAAACTCCGAGAGCGCCGCGAGCTCCGGATAGAGCTTGCATGCCTCGCGCACGTAATCGAGCGTCAGCGGCAGGTCGCGCAGGTAACCCGGTTTGCCGTCCCGGTACCAGAGCCGCGCGAAGATGCCGAGGACCTTGATGTGCCGCTGCACACCGATGAGATCGAACCAGCGCAGGAATTGCGCCGGACTCTCGCCGGCGGGGCCGCCGCGGGATTGCAGCAGCGAGCGGTAACCGCTCACCCACTCGAGCACGCGTGCGCGCGGCCAGGAGATATAACAGTCCTTCAGCAGCGACACGAGGTCGTAGCCGATGGGCCCCCGCAGCGCGTCCTGGAAGTCGAGCACGCCGGGATT
>DASZYK010000543.1:0-9713 GCA_035545455.1 Steroidobacteraceae bacterium | reverse complement strand
GAGTGCCTCGAGCTTGACGTCGCCGAAGCCCGCGCCCTGCAGAATGCCCCGGACGCGGTGCTCATCGGCAAACGAGAACGGCCCTGGTTCTTCCGGACCGGACGCGGGCGGCCGAGGCACATGCCGGCAGGCCTTCTCGAGAGGCAGCATCAGCCAGGGATTGCGCTGCGCCTCGCGCCAGCAGACGAAGGCGAGCCGCGCTCCGCGGCGCAGGCCCCGCCTCATGTTGGTGAAGGATTTTTGCGGCTGCGCGAAGAACATCACGCCGAAGCGGGAGCAGAGGAGGTCGGCGGCGCCCGGCTCGAAGGCATACGCGGTCGCATCCGCCTCGATGAATTCGACCGGCAGTCCGGCCGGCGCGCGCTCGCGTGCCCGCTCGAGCATGGGCGCGGAGATGTCGACTCCAAGTGCCCGGCCGCCGGGTCCGACACGCCGAGCGAGCTCGATTGTCGTAAAGCCGCAGCCGCAGCCGATGTCCAGCACCGCCTCACCCGCAGAGGGTGCGGCTCGCTGCAGCAGCAAGTCCGCGATCGGAGCCAACAGCGCATCCTGGTCCTGCTGGCGGGCTCGCCAGCGCTCCCCGGCGTGTCCGTTCCAGTAAGTGACCTGTTCCGCGTTGCAATCGTCGGCGGCGAGAAGCGTCATGGCCGCGCGATTGTATCCCGGATCACCTCATTCGGCCGCATGGCCTTCCGGTCCGTCCAGAAAAAGGGTTTCCGCTTGAGCCTTCTCGAAGCAAAGATTGACGGTGCGGCCCACTCCGATCGTGCGATGCACGACGCCCGCGGGAACGGTGGCGGCCTGAAGAGGGCCGACGCGAATGGACGATCCGTCCTGGAGCTCGATGACGATGGCGCCTTCCAGGACGACGAAGAGCTCATCCGAGGCCGGATGAACATGCCAGCGGTACTTCCCCTGGAAAACGGAGAGCCGCAGGCAGCTGTCGTTGACTCGATTGAGCACCTGGTTGCGGTAGTCCTCCGTCACCGCCTGCGCTTCGCGCGGCAGATCGATCACCTGCAGGCTCGGGTATTTCACGGGCTCGTCGCTGTACTGAGCCGCGCCGATGTCGGTACTCATGATGCTCTCGGGAACTGGCGGAATACCTCGAATCTTGCGCCTGGCCATCGGAGAAGACGAGTCCCGCTGCCATTCTGATCCGCCGTTACGGTGCGTGCCGCCGACGGGCAGTCGCCGCGTGGCACGCAGGACCATCCTCGTCCGAGGTGCCGGCACCGGAAACCTCGCCGTTCAGGGCGGGGAACATTCCAGGAGTGGTATCTTATCCGAGCTCTGCCGAGGCCGGCCCGCCATCCGTCGCCGAGCCATCAAGGACCAGTGAGGATCCCCGCATGCAACTGATCGGAATGCTCGACTCTCCCTACGTCCGCCGCGTGGCCATCTCGCTGCAGCTCCTGCGGCTGCCCTTCGAGCACCGCTCGCTGTCCGTATTCCGCGCGTTCGATCAGTTCCGTGCGATCAATCCGGTGGTCAAGGCGCCGACGCTGGTCTGCGATGACGGCACGGTGCTCATGGATTCCACGCTGATACTGGATCATGCCGAAGCCCTGGCCGCGCCGCGCTCGCTGATGCCGAGCGGACTTGCGCAGCGGCGGGCGGCGCTGCGCACGATCGGCCTCGCGCTCGCCGCCTCCGAGAAGAGCGTGCAGATCTACTATGAGCGCAATCTCCGCCCGCCGGAGAAGCAGCATGAGCCGTGGGCGGACCGGGTCATCGGCCAGATGCATGCCGCCTATGGCGAGCTCGAAACGGCGCTCGCAGAGAGGCGGCCGGACGAGCCGCGACGGATCGGCGCCGCGGAGGTGGCGACGGCCGTCGCCTGGCATTTCACGGAGCGCATGTTGCCCGCGACCGTAAAGGGCGTGGCCTACCCGCAGCTGCGCGCGCTGTCCGCGTGGGCGGAGCAGCTGCCGGAGTTCGTCGCCGCGCCGCACGGCGACGGGACCGTGCAAGCCCGCAACTGACCGCGCTGCGAGCGGACTACTCGGATTCCGGCGTGCGGCGCCTGGCAGGCGCTGCAGGATCGGCGCCGCGGAACAGGGTGGCCGCGGGAGGGCCCGCCGGCCGCCCAGCCCGGGACACCTGCTACGGCAGCACCCTGATCCGCATGTCGCGGATGGCGATGCTCCCGGGGTGGTCGCCCTGTATGCCGATCAGCCCCCGCGCCGCACGCCCGTAGCCCGGGTACTCCGAGAACTTGGAGGCCGCCACGCGCTTCTTCCAGTCGGCGCTGCCGAGGTCATAGTCGATGATCCGGCGTCCGTTCATCCAATACTCGACGTGATTGCCCCGCACGACGATGCGGGTGGTGTTCCAGCGGCCGTAAGGGTGCACCACGTTCTCCGGCGCCGGGTACATGGCGTACACCGCCCCGGCCGCCGTCAGGCGGTTCTTGCCGTCCGGCGCATTCGCGTCATCGAGCAGCTGGTACTCGGGTCCCGTCCAGTAGATGTAGTCGTATTGATGGGTCGCGCGATAGAAGATGCCGCTGTTGCTGGCCTTGCCGATCTTCCACTGCAGCTCCAGCTCGAAGTCCTTGTATGTCCGCGTGGACTCGAGATCCTCCACCGGGCCGCTCTTGGAGAGCACGCCATCGTGGACGGTCCAGCCCGCGGGCAGTCCGGGATGCTTCCAGCCCCGGAGCAGCGGAGCGGAGTCGCCTTGGATGACGTACTGCCATGCCCCGTGACGGGCCTTCGCGGGAGGCGCCGCGGCGGCCGCATCCGCGCCGCCCCACGACATCGCCAGAGCCAGCGCAAGGCCGATCGGTCCGAGAGCGCGCAGCGCGCGCGCGTGAAACACTTTCATGACAGCCCCAGTTTCTTGAGTAGCTCGACGGGCGGTCCGTCGAAATGGGTCAGCGGCACGTTGCCGATGTACTGCAGGTCCTTGCGGCCTGCGAGGGTCGTGTAGAACGCCGCCGCCGTCAGGTTCCGATACGTGGCGAAGAACTTCGCCGGCTCCTCGAGGTCCGCGGCGGCGCGGCTGGCATCGCAGATCCGGTCGCAGATCGCGCGCTGCTGCGACTCGTGCAGCTTCGCGAACGGCCGCTCGGACCGGCGCCGCGCCTCGCCATCCAGCCAGACGAATCCGTTCAGCACGGTGTCACGGTCCTGACGCTGCTGCGGGTACGGCGCGCTGATCCACTCGTCGATGAAATCCACGACGCCCACCGCAGAAGCCGATGGCGAATGCTCGTCCGCGGGAATGATGAGGTCGGAGAGCGCCGCCGCGAGCTGCCGCTGCCCGGGAGTCAACGTGAGCGGCCAGAACGCGCCTTTCTCATAGGCCCTGATCAGATCCGGATCGGGCCCGTAGCCCTGCATCGTGGGCTCGTACTGCCGCAGGGGACCGGGAGCCGCCGCGCCGGGCTCCAGCATTCCGGTCGCGCCCGCGCGCAGCGCCGGCACACCCGCCGCCGCGGCCATGATCAGCTTGATGGTGGTGCGCCTGTCGGTCATATGTCCCTCCGCTTCATCCGCTCCAGGATGTGATCGGCCATTCGCCACGACAGCGCCATGATGGTCAGTGTCGGGTTCTTGTCCGCGTTGTAGGGGAAGACGCCCCCGTCGGCCACGAAGAGGTTGGGCACGTCCCAGGTCTGCGACCATCTGTTGGTCACGGAAGAGCGCGCATCGGCACCCATGATGGTGCCGCCGACCTCGTGGATCATGTACCCGCCGGGTGAGATCGCCTTCACCGGGTCGGTCACGACGGGCGACTGAACGCGTCCGCCCATGGCCTCGACGATCGCGCCGAAGGTTTCCTGCATGTGGGCGGCCTGGCGCTGCTCGTAATCGCCCCACTGCCAGTGGATGCGCAGCACCGGGATGCCGAATCGGTCCTTGACCTTGGGATCGATCTCCACGTAGGAGTTGTCGTTCGGCACCATCGCGCCGCGCCCGGCGAAGTAGACGAAGGAGCCGTAGTAGCGGCGGGCGTCTTCCTTGAATTTCCTGCCGTAGCTGCCGCCCGTCAGCCATTCGAGGCCGGCGAACGTCCCCACCGAAGGCATGTGCTTCCCGCCGCCGTACTCGATATGGTAGCCGCGCGGGAAGGGCAGCTTGTGCGCGAGCTGCTCCTTGTACAGCCACCACGGGACATAGACCTGCAGGCCGTCGGCGGCGTCATCGTTGAGCGGCGGCAGACTCTCGAGCAGCGGAATCTGGCCGCTCACGGCGCTGCCGACGGTATCCAGCACATAGCGTCCGACGAGGCCGCTGGAATTGGCCAGTCCGTCGGGGAACTGCCCGCTCTTGGAGTTGAGCAGGATGCGCGCCGTCTCGTATGCGCTGGCGCCCAGGACGACGATACGGCCACTGACATGTTCATGCCGTCCCGTCGTGGCGTCGACGAACCGGACGCCGTTTGCCCGACCGTTCTTGCCCAACGTGACCTCGTACACCATGGCGTTGGTGATGATGTCGAGATTTCCCGTGGCGAGCGCCGGTGGCAGATGCACGGTGGTGGACTGATAGTTCGCGGCCACGCCGCACCCGCGCCCGCAGGGCGTCGCCCAAAGGCAGGGTGAGCGTTTGCGCATGGCGTCAGCCAGGACATTCTGTGCCCGCGCGTTGCCCGGGTGCAGCCTGGCGGGGATCGTGCGGTGGTCCTGGGCGCGCGTCAGCACCGCCCGCCGCCCCGGCAGCACCGGGATGCCGAGGCGCGGTGCGCGCTTCATGAGCAGGTGATCACTCACGATCGGCTTCGGCGGCGGCAGCAGCGTATCGCCCGGGCCGGCCGGCGTGTTCTCGAGCGAGGTATCGCCGCCGTAGACCCCGATCAGCAATTCCACCTTGTCGTAGTACGGCGCTACGTCGTCATAACTGATCGGCCAGTCGAACCCCAGCCCGTCGCGGCTGCGCGGCTTGAAGTCATAGGGCCCGTTGCGCAGCGAGATGCGGCCCCAGTGATTGGTGCGTCCCCCCAGCATCCTCGCGCGCCACCACGTGAAGTGTCCGCCCCACTTGTCGGGGACGGAAACGTAGGGCTCGCCAGGCACATCCCAGCCACCGTTCACGGTCGCGTCGTAGAAGCCCTTGTTCTTGTCTGGGGTGTCCGCATCGCCGAGAGGCGCCATGTCCGGCGTCTGAAACATCGGCGTCTCGCGCGCGGGCGTGTAAGTGCGGCCGGCCTCGAGCATGAGGACACGCACGCCCTCCATGCACAGAGTGTAAGCCGCCTGTCCTCCGCCGGCGCCGGACCCGACGATGATGACGTCGTAGGGGCCGCGTTGAGTGCTTGCCGTCACGAATGGCATCGATCAATGCTCCTTCGATGAAGTGGTCTCACGTTCGGTAGGCTTCCCTGCCGAAGCCCTGCACCGGGATGCCCCGGTGCGCCAGCACTTCGTGCTGCAGCGCGTACATCGCCGCCGCCGCCTCGTCGATCGCCCGTGCGAATGCGAGCGAGCCGGCGAGAATCGGCCCGAGAACCGCCTTGTCCTGCACCCGAGCCTTGGGATACTCGTGCTCCAGCACGAGATACGTGCGCTGCGGATCGAGGTCCAGCAGCTCCCGCGCCGCGAGCTGATGGTCCAGCCAGTCGACCGACCGGTTCTGGAGATAGGCGAGCGGGTCGTGGCGCGCGGTGCCCGGCAGCTCGTGCTCGCAGAAGACCGTCTGCTTCTTCCAGGCATTCTGCCGCTCGGCCGGGTTGGCACGCGGCGTGTCACCGTCGCGGTCGCCCCGCTGCATCGTCTGGCCGCCGTAGCCCCACGCGGCGACGCCGCGCGGGTCGATCACCTGTCCCTTGACGTGAAACCGCTGAATGAGAAAGGCGTAGCCCGTGTCCCTGAGGTACTGGAACACCGAGCGCGAGTCCTGACCCATGAGAATGGCGTGCGAGGGGTCGTAGTGGATGCGGAACTGCTCGCCGACACCGTGCCGCTCGCAGATGCGGTGCAGCGCGATCCAGGGACCCGGCGCGTAGGCGATGTTGTTGTGCCACGAATCGGAGACGGTCCACCCCGGCATCGGGCACTGCTCCACGAGGTACGTGAGTCCCCGGGCCTTGGCCTCCCGCAGCAGGGGGATGAACACCTCTTCGAACATGGCGAGGTTGGCGTCCATGCCGATCGCCGGGTTGCGACCGACGAATCCGACCACGGCGTCGCAGCCCAGCAGCACCGCGGCATCGAAGACCCGGCGCATCAGCTCGTGCTTGACCCCGCGCGCGCCGTCGTCGGCGGCCAGCATGTTGTCGAAGTACCCGAGATCCGACAGCCCGACGCCGCTCGAGCGCATCGCGCTCTGCACCCGCGCGGCGCGGGCCGCGGTGAAGGGCTTTCGCAGGTCGAGCGTATTGGCGACCGGATCGAGCAGCGCCTCCGGCGGAACGTCACTCTGAGTCGGATGCAGGGCGCACGACAGCTCGATGTTGGGCGCGCCGATCTCCGCCGCGAAAGCCAGCCATTCCTCTATCGCCACATCCGGGTCCGCTTCCCGCCGCTGCCGCGGGGTCAGCTCCTGCAGCGCCGCGGTGAGGATGCTGAGCTTCATGGGCCGCGGCCGGAACGCGCCCGCGGCGTTGCCGCCGCCCGCCGGCGCCGCCGGGCCGCTAGTGCTGGGGGACGGCATGCGCGATCCTCTCGTTGCGGAACGAGACCACGAAGAGCGCGGCGACGGCGAGCGCGAACACCGCGGGATAGATCCAGACCGTCACCCAGTCGTGGCCGCCCGCCACGCTGTAGCGGTCGGTGATGAGGCCCGCGGCGGAGAAGCCGATGAGCATGCCGACGCCGTAGGTGGCGAGCGTGATGAGGCCTTGCGCGGCGGCCTGCCGCTCCTGCCCGGCGCGGGTGTCGGTATAGATCTGGCCGGAGACGAAGAAGAAATCGTAACACGGCCCGTGGAGCGCGATCCCGGCGAGCAGCAGCCAGTCGAGCTGCCACGCATCCCCCATCGAGAAGAGGGCATACCGGCATGCCCACGCGACCATGCCCATGAGCAGCGTCGCCTTCATCCCGTAGCGCTTGAGGAAGAGCGGCAGCAGCAGCAGGAAGAAGAACTCCGAGGCCTGCCCCAGCGTCTGCTTGCCGGCCGCGTGGGCGACGTGGATCTCGGTCAGGAACTGGTTGGCGTCCTGGTAGTAGAAGGCAAGGGGAACACAGATCAGGATCGAGGCGAAGAAGAAGACGGCGAAGTTGCGCTCGCGCAGCATCTCGAGCGCATCGAAGCCGAGCAGGCTCCCGAGGCTGCGCCCGCGCTGCGTGGCGCCGAGCGGCGGTGTGCGCGGCAGCGTGAAGCTGTATGCGCCGAGGAGGAAGGAGCTCACCGCGCACATGGTGAAGGTATTGTGCAGCGCGCCCCGGGCGAGCGCCGCGGGCGCGTCCCAGGCGAAAAGGTAGCTGATCACCAGGCCGGCGACGATCCAGCCGATCGTTCCCCAGACGCGCACCCGGGGAAAGTCGCGCGCCGGCACGTCCATCTGCCGGAAGGCGACTGCGTTGACCAGCGCCAGCGTCGGCATGTAGAGGATCATGTACGCCAGCAGGTAGGGATAGAAGTGCGCGAAGTCGTGTGCCCGTGCCAGCATCAGCATCAACGCGCCGCAGACGATGTGAATGACGCCGAGCAGGCGCTGCGCGTGAAAGTACCGATCGGCGATGAGGCCCACGATGAAGGGCGCGATGATCGCGCCCCATGCCTGCGTCGAATAGGCGAGGCCGCTCTGCTCCCCGCTCGCGTGCAGGTTCAGGGCAAGGAAGCTTCCCATGGTGACGAACCAGCCGCCCCATGTGAAGAACTCCATGAACATCATCACGCTCAAGCGCAGCTGCATGGTGTTCTTCAGCACGAGAGGAGCCTCAGTCGGGAATTGCGCGCCCGACCCATCGCGGCGGACACCGGGTCACCGGGAGCAATCGCATGGCGCGCAGGTTATTGCAATGGAATTTTGCTGTCAAAAACATTGGAATTTTTGTTCCGCCGGCGCGCGCCGATCTCACGCGGGCTGCGGGATCCTGCGCCAGACGCCGCCGGCGGCGTGACTTTCGAGCATGGCTTCCACCAGCAGATCGCTGCGATAGCCGTCGGCGAAGGTCGCCAGCGCGGCCGGCCGCGCTCGCGGTCTTGCGCCCGCCCGTATCCACTGGTATGCGTCTGCGATCACGTTGCGGAATGCGTCCGCCCAGGCTTCCTGGTGTCCGGCTGGCAGATGCGCGTAGCGTGCGGCGTCCGCGGACAGTATGGAAGGGTCCTTGCCGACCATGGTGCTCGGCTGGCCGAATCGGCCGATCCAGAGCTGGTTCTGCCGCTCCTGCAGCCAGCGCACCGACGCCTTGCGTCCGCAGATTTCCAGCTGCAGGTCGTTCTTGTGACCGGGAAGCACCTGGCCGATGGCGACGCAGCCCCTGGCTCCGCCGCGAAACCGCAGCAGCACCGTCGCGAGATCCTCGCTCCTGATGCGGACCTTGCGCCGCCCGCCCGTCGTAGTGCGGGAGAACGTCCCGCCCGACGCCCGCGAGACTTCCCGGTGCGCGACCACCGTTGCGAGGTCGGCCAGCACCGCTTCGATGCGCAGGCCCGTCACGTGCTCCGCCAGATCGCACCAGTGCGAGCCGATGTCGCGCAATGCGGAGCTCGCACCGCCGCGCGCCGGATCGAGGCGCCAGGAATACACCCGCTCATCGGCCAGCCAGTCCTGCAGATACTGTCCGTGCACGTAGCAGAGCGGGCCGAGCTCGCCGCGGCTCACCATCGTGCGGGCCTCCTGCACGAGCGGGTTGCCGCGATAGTTGAATGTCACCACGTGAGCGACGCCGGCCCGGCGCGCGGCGTCCCACAGCACGCGGCTGTGCCGCGCGCTGTCCGAGAGCGGCTTGTCGGCGATGACGTGTTTGCCGGCTTTCAGGGCCGCGAACGAGACTTCGAGGTGCAGGTGATTCGGCGTGGTGTTGTGCACGACCTCCACGTCCGGGTCCGCGATCAGCTCGCGGTAGTCGCCGTACGCCCGCTCGACGCACCACTCGGCCGCGCGGCGGCGCGCCGATTCGCGGCTCGAGCCGGCGAGCGCCACCACTTCGACGTCCCCCAGGCGCCGCACCGCCTCGATGTGCTGCGCGGCGATGAAGCCCGGACCGATGAGACCCATCTTCAGCCTTTTCACTGCATCCTCCTCACCACGCGCGTCATTCGATTGTAGTCGATCGGCAACAATCGCGGGGCAGAATGCCCGCCGCCGGAGTTGCCGGCGCCGGATGGCTGCGTCCCGAGCTCAAAATGTATATTCCAATCATCTTGACACCGAAATTTTCATTACAGTATGCTCCCGGTATGTCACTCAGGGGGAGTTCACGCCGATGAAAACCAACAGAATGTCCGGGAAGAGTCCGCGATCCGGCCGGGCCCCGGCCATCCCCGTCCACACTGTGATTTCAGGTCCGGCGGCCGCCTGGCCGCGGGCCCGCTCCCGCAGCGCGCGCGCCGGCAGTGTGGCTGCCGTCGTCGCGGGCATTCTCGGCGGCGCCGCGTTCGCCGCCGTCCCCGCGCAGGCGCAGACCGCAGCGGGCGGCTCGCAGGCGGGCGGCTCCGCGCAGACGTCCCAGAGCCTGCAGGAAGTCGTGGTGACCGCCACGGCCACCCAGGTGAGAAAGCTCGACGCCAGCTACAACGTCGTGGCGGCGGACAGCGAGCTGATCAAGGAGTCCAATCCCCTCAGCTCCGCCGACATCCTCAAGATCGCGCCCGGCG
>DASZYK010000542.1:0-6284 GCA_035545455.1 Steroidobacteraceae bacterium | reverse complement strand
TGGGGCACGTTCGGGTTGACGTTGGCGTAGAAGCCGTATTCTGCGGGCGCGGCCTCATTCCAGGTGTTGCGCGGCTGGGTCTCGGTGAAGCGGATCTTCACGATCGACTTGATCCCCTTGAAGCCGTACTTCCAGGGGACGACGAGGCGCAGCGGCGCCCCGTTCTGGTTCGGCAGCTCGCGCCCGTAGAGGCCCACCACCATCAGCGTGAGCGGGTTCATCGCCTCGTCGATCCGCAGTCCCTCGCGGTAGGGCCATGGGAGGATCGGCGGCCAGGAGGCCTGGCCGGGCATCTGCGCGGGACGGTAGAGCGTCTCGAAAGCGACGTACCTGGCCCTGGAGGTCGGCTTGAAGCGCTGCAGCATGGCCGCGAGCGGAAATCCCACCCAGGGGATGACCATCGACCAGGCCTCGACGCAGCGGAAGCGGTAGATGCGCTCCTCGAGCGCGTAGGGCTTGAGGAAATCCTCCAGGTGAAAGCTGCCGGTGACTTCCGCCTCTCCTTCCACCGCGATGTTCCAGGGACGCGTGCTCAGCTCATGGGCATTCTCGGCCGGGTCGGCCTTGTCGACTCCGAACTCGTAATAGTTGTTGTAGCCCGTGATCTCCTCCCACGTGTTCGGCTTCTCGTCCTGGCCGCTCGCATGCACCAGCGCATCGACGGATTCGCCGGGATTCGGGGTGAAGGCGAGCGGAGCGCCGGCTTTCCCCGGCAGGACGGCTGCCTGCGCGGCGCCGACCGACGCCCCCACCCCCACGGCCAGCGCTCCGGCGAGGAACGACCGGCGGTTGAAGTAGACCTCCGGCGGCGTGATTTCCGAGGGGGCGATTCGCGGGGTTCGGGACGCCATGGACATACCTCCTGGAGAAGTGAAGAGACCGCCCGGCGGGCGGAGGATTCCGTTTCGCAGGGTCTCCCATGGGTTTCGTGGGAAGCGGGTCATCCGTTACAGCGTCTCTCAGAGCGCGCCCGCAACGATTCGGATTATAGTACGCGCATGAGATACGTCTTCGCTCCGCCGCAGCATCCGGCCGTGCGGATCGTCGGGTCGACGGGCTGGTTTCCGGTGCACCGCGTGTACTGCGTCGGCCGCAACTATGCCGACCACGCGCAGGAGATGGGGGGCACCGGGCGTGAGCCGCCGTTCTTTTTCATGAAGCCGGCCGACGCCGTGCTGTCGGTCGGGGAGGGGGAGACGGGCGTCCTGCGCTACCCCGCGCTCACGCGCGAGCTGCACCACGAAGTCGAGCTGGTGGTCGCACTGCGGGAGGGCGGCGCCAACCTGAGTCCCGCAGACGCGGAGCGGTGCATCTATGGCTATGCCGTGGGACTCGACATGACGCGCCGCGATCTGCAGAACGAGATGAAGAAGGCCGGCCGGCCCTGGGAGATCGCCAAGAGCTTCGATCGCTCCGCCCCCGTGGGGGGCATCACTCCGGCCTCGTGGATCGAAGACATCTCGAAGGTCGAGATCACCCTGGACGTGAATGGCGTGCGCCGCCAGCACGGCAGGGTGAGGGATCTCATCTGGAAGATTCCGGAAGTCATCGGGCATCTCTCGGCGGCCTGGGAGCTCAAGCCGGGCGATCTCATCTTCACCGGCACACCCGCGGGCGTGGGCCCGGTCGGCCTGGCCGACCTCATGACCGCCAACGGCACCGAGCTCGCGGAGTTGCGCGTCCGCGTCATGCGCGCCTGATTCCCGGCTCATGGACATCGAGGAATTCCGCCGTCTGGGACACGAGGTGGTCGACTGGATCGCGGACTACCGGCAGCGTGCCGCCCAAGGGGAGTTTCCCGTCATGTCCCGGGCCGCGCCGGGAGACGTCCGCGCCGCGCTTCCCGCAACTCCGCCTGCGAAGGCGCAGCCTCTCGGTGGTGTGCTCGACGATATGACGCGCGTCATCCTGCCCGGCTGCACCCACTGGCAGGATCCGCGCTTCTTCGCCTACTTTCCTTCCAACAGCTCCCTGGCCGCGGTGCTGGGGGACTTCCTCAGCACCGGTCTGGCGCAGCTCGGGCTCAACTGGCAGGCGAGCCCCGCGCTCACGGAGCTCGAGCAGCTGACCACCGACTGGCTGCGGCAGATGCTGGGCCTCTCGAGCGCCTGGAGCGGTGTGATCCAGGATACGGCCTCCACCGCCACGCTGGTTGCGCTCATCTGCGCGCGCGAGCGCACGACCGATCACGGCGCTGCGCGCGGCGGACTGCAGGCGAGCGACCGGCCGCTCGTCGTTTACGCCTCGGGTCAAAGTCACAGCTCGGTGGAAAAGGCAGCGCTGCTCGCGGGGTTCGGGCGGGAGAACCTGCATGTCGTGGCGGTCGATGACCGCTATGGCATGAGTGCGGAAGCATTGCGCGGTGCGGTAGCCGCGGACGCGGCGGCCGGGCGGGTGCCATGCGCAGTGGTGGCGACGGTGGGCTCCACTGCGACCACTGCCGTCGATCCGCTCGAGGAGATCGCGAGTGTCGCGCAGGCACACGGTCTATGGCTGCACGTGGATGCCGCCATGGCGGGCTCGGCGATGATCCTGCCGGAGTGCCGTCCGCTCTGGCATGGGATCGAGCGGGCGGACTCGCTCGTGTTGAATCCGCACAAGTGGCTGGGGGCGTCCTTCGATTGCTCCACCTATTTCGTGCGCGATGCCGAGCATCTCGTGCGCGTCATGTCGACCAACCCGAGCTACCTGCGCACCGCCGCCGATGCGCAAGTGAGAAATTTCCGCGACTGGGGCATTCCGCTCGGCCGCCGCTTCCGGGCGCTGAAGCTCTGGCTCCTCATCCGCGAGCAGGGCGTCGAGGGACTGCAGCTGCGGCTGCGGCGCGATCTCGATCACGCCCGCTGGCTCGCGGCGCAGGTCGATGCCGCGCCGGGATGGCGGCGCCTTGCGCCAGTGCCGTTTCAGACGGTGTGCGTGCGGCATGCTCCGCCCGGACTCGAGGGTGAGGCGCTCGATGCCCACACTCTCGGTTGGGTACGCCGGATCAACGAGTCCGGCCGGGCGTTTCTCACGCCCGCCCTGCTCGAGAACCGTTGGATGGTCCGGGTATCGTTCGGCGTCGAGGCGACGGAGCGCGAGCACGTGCAAGCGCTCTGGAAGCAGATGCGCGCAGAGGCGGAACGCGGCAGCTGACCGAACGCCGCATGACCGGTGGCCGCGCGATGACGAGCAGCAGTCCCCGTCATCACTCCCTGCAGCTCGCCGGGCTCGATCTCTCCGATGCCGGGCTGGTCGCTCGAGACGAGCACGGGGAGCCGCGACCGGACGCGGGCCGGTGACGGGGAGGCGCGCTTTTTGCCTCCCGCGACCTCGCGGTTTAGTCTCGAATGCCTGTCGCTGGTGCCGGGGCATCCCATGTCGAATTTTCAGGCCTTACGCGTTCAACAGGGCTCGAGCGGGCGCTTCGCGCGGCTCGAGCCGGTCACGCTCGGTGAGCTGACGCCGGGAGAGGTGGTCATCCGGGTCGCTTACTCGGGTTTGAACTACAAGGATGCGCTCGCGGTCACGGGCAAGGGCTCCATCGCCCGAGGATATCCGAGGACGGCCGGCATCGATCTCGCGGGTGTCGTCGAGGACAGCTCCGATCCCGCCTGGCGCCCGGGTGAGCGCGTGCTCGCCACCGGCGCGGGTCTCGGCGAATCGCTGGACGGAGGCTTCGCGGAGCGCGCCCGGCTGCCGGCGGCCGCGCTCGTGCCGCTGCCCGCGGGACTGAGCCTGTTCGAGGCGATGGCGCTCGGCACTGCCGGCTTCACCGCCGCGCTCGCGCTGCGGCGCCTGCTCGAGAATCATCAGGTCCCGGAGCTGGGGCCCGTCGCGGTCACCGGCGCGAGCGGGGGTGTCGGCGGGATCGCGCTCGGGCTGCTCAAGCGCACCGGCTTCACGACAGCCGCCATTACCGGCAAGCCGGATGCGGCGGAGTACCTGCGCCGGCTCGGCGCCGACCGGGTGGTTGCGCGCGATTCGCTCGCGACGTCGGGCAAGCCCCTCGAGACGGCCGTCTGGGGCGGCGCGGTCGACAATCTTGGCGGCGAGACGCTCGCCTATCTCACGCGTACGGTGAAGCCCTGGGGCAATATCGCGTGCGTCGGTCTGGCCCAATCGGCCGCGCTCAACACCACGGTCATGCCGCTCATCCTGCGGGGTGTCAGCCTGCTCGGCATCCATTCGGTCGAGGTGCCGCGGGCCTGGAGGCTCGCGGTCTGGGAGAAGCTCGCCGGTGAATGGAAGCCGCACGACATCGAGCGGCTCATCGTGCGTGCGGTGATCGGCCTCGAGGAGGTGCCGCGGGCCTGTGAGGAGCTGATCGCGGGCGGGGCGCGCGGCCGGTACGTCGTACGCATCGGTGGCGATCTCTGAGTCAGAACGCGGAGGTACCCATGATCGAGCATGCATCCCAGGTCGGCGCGGCGGACCCGGAGCGCCGCAACTCACCCATCCACACCGACCCCGAGCAGTCGTTCGAGCTGCTGCGCGAGCAGGTGGGCGATGAGGCCGCGGGATGTTATTTCAACGACGTGCGTTACCCGGAAGGGGCGCACGTGATGAGCGGTACGATCCGCCTGCGCTGCGAGCGCGGCATCTGGGTCGAGGTCGGCGAGAGGCAGGAGTAGCCTCACGCGGCCTGTCGCCGCGCGATGCCGCGCAGCAGCCGCCCGAGAAGGTCGGCTCCGGTGACGATGCGCTTGCGGCGCCCCCAGAGCAGCTCTGCGCCCGCCGGCGCCAGCCTGAAGCACCGGCGGCTGGGCTTGACCGCTCGCGTACACTAGACTGCGCCGCGGCGGGAAGAGCCGCGAAAGAGGCGGGGCAGGTCGGTCGATGAACGCGTTGGAAGTCGAGGATCTGGGGGTGCGGCTCGGAGGGACCGACATCCTGCGGGGCGTCACCTTCACTCTGCCCCGGGCGAGCTGCCTCGCCGTCATCGGGCCGAACGGATCCGGCAAGACGGTGCTGCTGCGGGCGCTGATCGGCGCGCTGCCGCACAGCGGCAAGGTCGCCTGGGCCGCCGGCACCGTGTTCGGCTACGTCCCGCAGAAGCTCGACATCGAGCGGGATCTGCCCCTCAACGGCCGCGACTTCCTGCGCGCCAGGGCGGCGCTAGCGGGCAGCTCGGCCGCGATGCTGGCCGAGGCGCTGCGCTCGGTGGGGCTCGCGGAGCAGGCTCTGTCGACGCCCATCGGCAACATGTCCGGTGGACAGTTCCAACGCCTGCTCATCGCCTTCGCGCTCCTCGGGCGGCCCAACGTGCTGCTGCTCGATGAGCCGGCGGCCGGTGTCGATGCACCGGGGCAGGCCCAGCTGAACGAGGTGATCCACGGCCTGCAGGACACGCGCGCGATGACGGTGGTCCTCGTCTCTCACGACCTGAGCGTCGTCTACCAGTATGCCGACCACGTGCTCTGTCTCGGGCCGCACGGCGCGTCCTTCGGGGCGCCGCGCGCGGCGCTGACACCCGAGATGCTCTACGAGGTCTACGGCCAGCCGCTGAGGTTTCATGTCCACGATCACTCCTGAGCTCGGCTCGCTCGCGCTCTCGGCGCTGATGGCGGCGGCTGCGGGGCTCATGGGCAGCTTCGCGGTCATGCGCCGCATGGTGCTCGCCGCCGATCCCATGTCGCACATCGCCCTGCCGGGCATCGGCATCGCGCTCATGCTGCGCGTGAATCCCCTATGGGGCGCGCTCGCGCTGCTGCTGCTCGGCGCCGTGCTCATCTGGGCGGTCGAGCGCCGCGTCCGCATCGCCACGGAGGCGGTGATAGGAGTCACCTTCGCGGTGGCGCTCGCGGTCGGAAGCATCATCACCACGGGCGATGAGCTGATCGACGCGCTCCTTGGCGCGCCGGGAACTCTGACGGCCTGGGAGGCGGGGTTCGGCGCCGTGGGATCGCTCATCGTGATCGCTTTCGTGCTGCGCGAGCGCAATGCGCTCGTCGTGCGCCTGGTGTCGCCGGAGATCGCGCTGACATCGGCGGTCGATGTGGCGCGGCTGGATCTCTATTTCCTCCTTGCTTTCGCGCTCACCATCGGGCTCGGGCTGCGGTTCCTCGGGGTGCTGCTCATGGGCTCGCTCATCATCATTCCCTCGGCCATCGCGCGCCGGTTCGCGCGCGGTCTCTCGACGATGCTGACGCTCTCCGCCGCCGTCGCGGTGGCTTGCACCGTCGCAGGAACTTATGTCGCATCGCTCGCCGGCCGTCCGAGCGGTCCTTTCATCGTCATGGCCGCCGGCGGTCTCTTTTTTCTCTCGCTTTTTCGCCGGCGGGATGCCTGACAGGGTTGTTGTT
>DASZYK010000541.1:0-2221 GCA_035545455.1 Steroidobacteraceae bacterium | reverse complement strand
CGCCGAGCCCGTACATCATCGACGGCTCGCGCGGGGACACCGGCATCGGCTGATGAACGAGGTCGATCCGGTGCTGCGCGACCAGCCGGCGCGCGAGCCTTCTCTGCTCGAGCTGGCAAGCGAAGCGCTGCACGAAGCCGACGGAGAAATACGCGATCTTCGCGGGCAGGAAGCGCGACGCATGCCACATCAGACGGTGGAGCCGCGTATCCTCGATGAAGTGGATGCGGCTCTCACCCGGGAAGAGGCCGGTCAGTTCATCGCGCGTGCGTGCGTGGGTGATCAGCCAGACATCGTAGCCCCGATCGCGAAGGACCCGGAAGTAGTGCAGCGGCAGCGCGGCTTCCCCTCCGAAGCGGGCGGAAGCGTGCTCGCATGCGATCAGGACACGTGGGCGCATAGGACCGGCGGCTGTGGAACGCGATCGACGCCGGCATTCTCGATGACTTCGGCCGTGCCGTGCAACGAGCGCGCGGCTGCACCGCCGATGCGCGAAGCTCCCGATCGCCGTGTCGGAACCGTCGAGCGGATCACGGCTCGATGGGCGCGTGGGTTTGAAGTCAACACCGTCACCAGAGCTGCCAGTGGCCCGCGCCGAGCACCCACGCGGCAATCAGCAGGTTGCTCGTGGCGTGCGCGGCCACGGCCTCTCCCATGCGTCCGGTGCGCATCAGCACGAGTCCGTAGACGACACCTGCCGCGATGGCCGGCAGCCAGAGGGCGCCGTGGAGCGCGCCGAAGGCGACCGCGGTCACGAGCAGCGGGATCCAGGTGACGGATCCGAACGCCACCGACTCGAAGTCCTCGGCCAGGAGGCGGCGCATCAGATATCCGCGGTAGGCCAGCTCCTCGGCGATCGGCACGAGGAGGACGCCGGTGAGGGCGCGCGCCGCGATCCAAAGATCCCGCGCGGCTGGCGTCATCGCCGCGAGCGGGCCCGGCATTGCGCGTGGATCGAGGATCAGGTGCGAGGCGCCGAGCCAGAGCGCGAATACCGCGAGACCCGCCGCGATGCCGCGCCACCCGAAACGCCAGTCGAGTCTGCGAAGAGGCCGCCGCCAGATGGCGAGCGCCGCTACCGCGGCGATGAGGCGCAGCGCGTACCAGGTCTCGAACCCGCTCGAGGCCGCGCGCGAGAGCATCCCCGCGGCCAGGATGGCCAGGAAGGGCATCAGGTAGGCTGCGGCGGGGTTTTCCTCCCGCGCCGCCGTGTCGCGGCCGGCGTTTCGATTGAGCCAGCGGCTGTGCCGGCTCGCGAAGGCGATGCCGCAGGCCGCGCAGTTGAAAGCGATCCAACCGGCTTGGGAATGAAAGCCGTACAGGGCGATGCCGGGGTATCCCGCGTTGCCGATCAGCATCAGCGCGGCGATCCGCAGCGCATTCAGCCCGAAGATCACGAGGATTCCCGCCGGAATGAGCATGAGAGCCCGCGGGAAGACGTATTCGCGGCGGAAATAGAGCAGCCACGCGCAGGAGAAGACGATCATGAGGGCGATGCCCTCGAGCCCGGAGCAGTAGGGCGCCACATAGATCGCGAAGTGGCTCGTCTCCAGGATCCGCCGGGCCGCATCCGCGTGCAAAGAGGGAAGCACCGGCACGAGCAGCAATCTCACAACATGAAAGGTCAGCTGAGCGGTCGAGCCCCAGAGCTGCTGGCTGAAGGTGAAGAGCGCAGAGGCGAGCGCCGCCGCCGCCGCCGCGTAGGCCCAGCGGACTCCGAGCGCCGCCGCGCTCCGCTTCCACAACGCCAGCGGCGCGAGTCCCGCCAGCAACGCGATCACGGCGGCGGAAGCGATGACGATGGAGATGCCGACGAGCGGCAATCGAATGCCGCCGCGCGAGTACCAGAGTGTCAGCGAGCCGGCCAGCGCGAGGAGGAGCGCCAGGTGCACGGTGAGCCATCGGGCGCGAAAGCCGGCGCTGCGAGCCTCGGAATCGACTCGCTCGAGCGCGCCATCGCGGTCCACCAGGATGAAGAGGGCCAGTGCGAGTGCGAAGGGCACGGCGAACCGGAATCCGATGTGCTGGATCAGGCGCACCATTGCGCCCGATCCCCGCGCCGTATCGGCGCTCTGCGTGTTGATGAAGAAATTGAGCCCGAACTTCTCCGCGAAGAGCACCAGCAGGAGGAGCGCGGCGCGGGCGCCCAGGCTCGCGTGAGCGCCGCCCGGCGCCGCGAGGGATTTCCTGAATCGAACGGAATGGGTCACGCTCACGGTGC
>DASZYK010000540.1:0-1880 GCA_035545455.1 Steroidobacteraceae bacterium | reverse complement strand
GGCGAGCTCAGGCGCGGCGAGACGCGCCACCTCGGCGGCACGGGGAAGAAGCCGGTCCCAGGACGGCCGCATCAGGACACCGGCGAGATCCCGCAGCGCGGGGTAGACGGCAAAGCCGCGACCGACCCCCGCGGCGGCGGGCCACTCGGGGGGCAATCGCACGCTCGCCTGCGGCCCGACTCTTTCGGGCCCCCGGGCCACCGCCAGTCCGTCCCTCCCGCGCTCGAAGCCCGCCCAATAGATCTCCTGCATGCGGGCGTCGTTGCACACGATGACCCGCGCAACGCTCTCGTCCTCGTCCAGCGCGCGTTGCGCGAGAGCGCGCAGGTCCGAGACCGGCACCACGCCAAGACCCGCTCCGAAGGCGAGCCCCTGCGCGAGGCTCGCAGCCAGCCGTACGCCGGTGAAGGAGCCCGGGCCGCGGCCGAAGGCAAGGGCGTCGAGATCGCGCAGGGACAGGCCGGCCTCGCCGAGGAGCTCATCGATCATGGGCAGGATGTGCTCCGCGTGGCCGCGCGCGAGCTCGGCCTCGCGCGTGAGCAGCCGGCCCTCGACGAGCAGCGCCGCCGAGCAATTCTCCGTGGCGGTATCGAGCGCCAGCAGTCTCACGGCGCCAGACCTGCGAGGCGCGGGGCCGCCGCGGCCGGCGCATGGCGCGAGAGGAAGTCGAGCGCGGCCTGGCGGTCGCGGGTCAGCGTCATTGGCGGCAATGCCCCGAGGAAGACCTTGCCGTAGCCGCGTCCCGTCAACCGCGGATCGCATATCGCGACCGCGCCGAAGTCCTCCTCGCTGCGGATGAGACGGCCTACGCCCTGCTTCAGCGCCAGAGCAGCCTCCGGAAGCTGGTACTCGCGAAAGGCGCTTCTCCCCGCCGCTTCCAGATGCTCGACGCGCGCTCGTACCAGCGGGTCATCCGGGGACGCGAACGGCAGCTTCTCGATCACCACGAGCCTGAGGGCGCTGCCCTTCACATCCACGCCCTCCCAGAAGCTGGTCGTGCCGAGGAGCACGGCGCTGCCGTCCTCGCGGAACTCCCTGAGCAGCCGCTCGCGCGGCCCTTCGCCTTGCACCAGCAGTCGAAAGCCCGCCGTCCGCGGCCGCTGCTGCCGCCAGATCGCGGCTGCGGCGGCGAGCGCGCGGTGGCTGGTGAAGAGTACGAAAGCGCCACCCCGGGATGCCTCGATGAGATCCAGCGCCACCGCCATCACCGCGGGAAGGAACTCCCCGGATGTCGGAAGCGGCATGCGGTCCGGCAGATAAAGGAGGCTCTGCCGCGGATAATCGAACGGGCTGTCGATCTTGAGAGTGGCTGAGCCCTCGAGCCCCAGCCGGCCGGTGAACGGACTGAAGTCATCGCCGAGCGACAGCGTCGCCGACGTGAAGACCCAGGCGCAGGGGTGCGACTCGATGAGCGCCTGGAAGCGCGCCGCGATGTCGAACGGCAGCAGACTGAGGGCGAAACGTCTCCCCGGGACCTGCCGCGCGCTTCCCGGATCGCCGGCACCCGCGGCATCGGTCCAGAGGGATCCCAGCCTCCCCTCGCGACGCCGGCGCTCGGATTCCGTCCCGCCGGTGACCTCCAGGGAGCGGGCGCCGTCGAGCTCGCCGACCGCGGCGATGCGTGCGAGGCTCGCCGCAAGCTCGCCCGCGCGGCCGCCGAGAGCGCCGGCCGCCGTCTCTTCCCCGGCCGCGCGCAGTGATTCGGCGAGCGCCGCCACCGCGCGAGCCAGATCGGCCACCGCCTGCGCGACGGGCGACTCGTCGTCCGACCAGGCGATCCGGCCCGTCCCGCCCGCAACGGCACCCAACATGCGCCCGGCGCAGGACTGGACATGCCGCACCGCCGACAGCGCCTGCGCGTGAGCTTCCGGCGTCAGAGA
>DASZYK010000539.1:0-3832 GCA_035545455.1 Steroidobacteraceae bacterium | reverse complement strand
GGCACCGGCTGCCGTCGTCGGCGGAGCGATCGCGCCGACGGCCCCGAGAGAGCCGGCCGACAGCCGGAGAAAATCCCGTCTGGAAACGCGCGACATTGCGCGTCATGATAGCGTTATCAGGATAGTGTTCAAGGTGGCTGGAAAGCCTCGCGCTTGACACTTCTTGAGGAAGGGATCGCATGACCCTCCCGGTTCCGCTCCCACGAATGTGAGCTGGGTCCACCGGCGCGTGATCCGGCTCGACGGCGCCCTGATTGTGAGTAGAATGCCCGGACACCGGCGGGGGGCATCCGGACACAATAATGTCTGACAGTATTTTCGTACCTGCGCCGCGCGCACAGCGTCCATGGGACGCACGTCTTGCGCGGTGCCTCGTGGCGCCGCTCGCGGCCACCCGTGTCACCCCGAATCACCTGACGACGGTTCGCCTCGCGGTCGGGCTTGCGGGTGCTGCCGCCTTCACGGAGGGTACCTACGGCTGGTCGAACGTCGCCGCGCTGCTCGTTGTCCTCTCCAACTTTCTCGACCACGCGGACGGCGAGCTCGCCCGGCTCAGCGGCAAGACGAGCCGCATCGGGCATCTTTACGATCTCGCGAGCGATGCCGCCGTCACCATTCTCCTTTTCGTCGCGATGGGAGTCGGCATCGCGACGGACTCCGACAGTCTGCTGGGGGTGCCGCCGCCCGCACTGGGCGCCATCGCGGGAGCGGCGGTCGCGCTGATCTTCTACCTGCGCATGCGCATCGAGGAGCTGGCGGGCAAGGCGGCGAGCCGCCAGGCCTCGATCGGCGGCTTCGAGACCGAGGACATTCTTTACCTGGTGCCGCTGGTGACGCTGTGCAACGGCGTCATGCCGTACCTCATCGCGGCCTCGATCGGCGCACCGGTGTTCGCCGCCTGGGTCGTCATCGACTATCGCCGAGTGGTGCGCCGCTCGCAACCGATGGCGGCGAGTCCGTCATCGGGGGCGGGACTGATCTGACGGATCTTCTCCCGCGCGGCATCCTGCTCGAGCCGCTGCGGCGCGCATTCGTGGAGCAGGGCTCGTTTCTCTTCCTGCCGGAATTCCTCGGGGCGGAGGCGAGAGCGCGGCTCGCAGCCGCCGTCTCTGCCGTGCAATCCTCGGTCAACCGCAACTATCTGCCCGGCCACAAGCAGGGAGGCAGCGTCGGCCGTCACATCATCGATCGGCGTGCGCCCTTCATCGCGGAGCTCTACCGATCGCGCGCCCTCATCGGGATGCTCGAGGGCATCGCGGGCGAGCGCCTGCAGCTCTCGCCGCCTGACGATCCGCACGCCTACGCGCTCTATTTCTATACGCGTCCGGGCGATCACATCGGCTGGCATTACGACACCTCCTACTATGCGGGCCGCCGCTACACCGTGCTTTTGGGCGTGCTGGACGAGTCATCTTCCCGCCTCGAGTACGAGCTGCACACGCGCGAGAAGGGCGCTGCCGTCGTGCCGGGCTCGATCCAGATCCCGCCGGGCGGGCTGGTCTTCTTCGACGGCGATGCATTGCGCCACCGGATCACGCCGCTCGGGGACGGGGAAATGCGGGTCTCGCTCACGTTCGAGTATGTGACCGACACGCGCATGCGCCGCGGCTGGCGACTCATCTCGAACATGAAGGACGCGCTCGGGTACTTCGGCTTTCGGCAGGTATTCGGACCATCGCGCCAAGCCGGTCCCGAGACGGAGCAGACATGAGAAAGGGGGCGCCGTGGCTGCTGTCGGCGGGGTTGCTGCTGCTCGTCGGGCTTCTCGCCTCCCAGGGGCTTACGCCCGTGTTCGCGACGCTCGCGACTGCCGGCTGGGGCCTGCTGCTCGTCGCGCTCTTTCACCTGCTGCCGCTCTGGCTGGACGCGGAGGCCATCCAGGTGCTCTTCGATGCCGCCGCGCCCCGTGGGGCATGGCGTGACGCACTGGTGGCGCGCTGGGTCGGTGAGTCGGCCAACAGCCTGATGCCGCTCGGTCAGGTGGCGGGGCCCGTCGTGATGACCCGCCACCTCGCCCGCCGGGGCATGGCGACTCAGGCTGCGGCCGCAGCGATCACGGTCTCGACCACGCTGCAGGCCGTTGCGCAATTCGCGTTCGGGCTCATCGGCGTGGCGCTGCTCGCCTTGCCGGCGAGGCTCGGGACGGGAGGCACCCGTCAGGAGCACCATGCCGTGACCGTCGCGGCCCTCACCGCGATCGTGCTGCTGGCCGTCATCCTCGTCTCGTTCTATCTCGTTCAGCGGCGCGGCCTGTTCGGCGGATCGGTGCGCCGGCTCGCCCGCCTGACCCGCCGGCGCGAGTGGTCCGGCCTCATGAGCCGGGCGGACGCGATCGATCTCGCGGTCGGGCATACCTACCAGCGCGGCAGCCGCGCGGCGGCGAGCTTCGCGCTGAGCTTCATCGGCTGGGTCGTCGGCGCGGGCGAGGTCTACCTCGCATTGCGGCTGCTCGGCTCGCCGGTCGGCTGGCTCGATGCCCTGCTGCTCGAGAGCCTGGGGCAGGCGATCCGCGGCGCGGCTTTCGCCATACCGGGCGCGCTCGGGGTGCAGGAAGGGGGCTACCTGCTGCTCGCGCCTTTCGCGGGACTGGCGCCCGACGCGGCGCTCGCGCTCTCCTTCGCCAAGCGCACCCGCGAGATCGTGCTCGGAGTGCCGGGCCTGCTCTATCTGCATCACTGCGAGCGCATCTGGCGGCGCTCGCAAAGCGTGGTGGCTGACACGGACTCCGGCCGCGCTTTTTTGTAATATCGCCGCTACATCACCACCGGGGGGCTCATGCGCGCCATCATCCTGGCGGCGGGACGCGGATCACGCCTGCAACAGACGGCGGACCGGCAACTGCCCAAGTGCCTGCTGACATTCGGCGGCCGCAGCCTGCTCGAGCGGCATGTACGGCTGCTCGAGGCCGCCGGCGTCGAGGAGATCGTCGTCGCAGTCGGCTTTCGTCACGAGCTCATCGAGATGGAGCTCGCGCGCGTCGGCCTCGGGTCGCGATCCGAGATCGTCCTGAACCCGCACTACGAGCTCGGCAGCATGCTGACGGTCCACTGCGCGGCCGAGCCGCTGACGAGGGGCGGCGATGTGCTGCTGATGGATGCCGACGTTCTCTATCACGAGCGGATCATGGCCGCGCTCACCGCCGGCCGCGAGCCCGTCAACCGGCTCCTGATCGACCGCGAGTTCGAGCCCGGCGATGAGCCGGTCAAGGTGTGCGTTCTCGCCGGGGTGCCCGTCGAGCTGCGCAAGAAGCCCGAGCCCGGACTGGAATACGACACGATCGGCGAGTCGGTCGGGTTCTTCCGCCTCGATGAGCGGGCGGCGCGGCGGCTCGCCGCCATCGTGGCGGACCATGTTGCAGGCTCGCGAGCGCACCTGCCGCACGAGGAGGCGGTGCGCGATCTTCTGCGCGAGCGCAGTCAGTCTTTCGAGGTCTGCGACGTGACGGGCGCGCCCTGGATCGAGATCGATTTCCCGGCGGATGTGGCGCGCGCGGCGCAGGAAGTGCTGCCGCAGCTCGAGGCGCGGCCATGACAAAATCGCCTGGAGCGATTTTGGACGGCGGCAGCCGGCCCCGACGGGGCGAGGCCCAGGACGGGCGAGGCGCAGGCAACCAGCGATTCGAGGCGCCCCGCAGCCGCTGCGCGGCGCTGCGCGGCATGCTGCTCAGCGATCGGCTGGAGTTCCTCATGGAGGCGCACAACGGCCTCTCGGCGCGCATCGTGCGCGAGGCGGGCTTCAGCGGTATCTGGGCGTCGGGCCTGTCGATCTCCGCGCAGTTCGGCGTTCGCGACAACAACGAGGCGAGCTGGACCCAGGTCGTGGACGTGTTGGA
>DASZYK010000538.1:0-4328 GCA_035545455.1 Steroidobacteraceae bacterium | reverse complement strand
CGGCGCGCGCGATGAAGAACCGCACCACGTTGTCGGGGTAGTTGGCGTAGCCGACGGCGTTCGCCGAGCGCAGCAGCATCTGCAGCAGCATGTTCGGCACGCGCTCGCGCAGCATCGTCAGCCGGTGCCACGGGTCTTCCTTCAGGAACCTCATCGCCACGTCGAAGGTCGCCCCGCCCCAGCATTCCAGCGAGAAGAGCTGCGGCAGCAGGCTCGCGTAACAGGGGGCGATGGCGGCCATGTCGATCGTGCGCATGCGCGTGGCGAGCAGCGACTGATGCGCATCGCGCAGAGTCGTGTCCGTGAGCAGCACCCGCTCCTGCGCCAGCATCCACTTCGCGAAGCGCTCCGGGCCGAGCTCCTCGAGCTTCTGCCGGGTACCCGGAGGCGGGTCGGTCAACGGCACGTGCGGCAGTCTCGGCGTCTCGAGTCTCGCGGGGCGCGGCCGGCCGCGGGTCTCGGGGTTGCCGTTGACGATGGTCTCGGCGATGTAGGTCAGGATGCGCGTGGCCCGGTCGCGCTTCGGCGGCCAGCGGAAGAGCTCCGGCGTCTCGTCGATGAATCTCGTGGTGTACGCGCCCTGTGCGAACGCCGGGTGCGTGATGACCTGATCGAGGAACCGCAGGTTGGTCACGACACCGCGGATGCGGAACTCCCAGAGCGCGCGGTGCATGCGCGCAATGGTCTCCTCGGCGGTGGGCGCCCAGGCCGTCACCTTGACCAGCAGCGAGTCATACGAGCGGGTGATGATCGCTCCGGTATATGCCGTGCCGGCGTCCAGGCGGATGCCGAACCCCGCGGGGCTGCGGTACGCGGTGATCCGGCCGTAGTCGGGAATGAAATTGTTTTCGGGATCCTCCGTGGTCACGCGGCACTGCATCGCATGCGCCCCGATCCGGATCTCCTCCTGCCGCGGCACGCCGCTTGCCGCCGTCCCGAGCCGCGCGCCTGCCGCGATGCGGATCTGCGCCTTCACGATGTCGATGCCGGTCGCGCACTCGGTGACCGTATGCTCGACCTGGATCCGCGGATTGACCTCGATGAAGTAGAATCTGCCCGAGTCCGCATCCTGCAGGAACTCCACCGTGCCCGCATTGAGATAACTGGCGGCGCGGCCGATGGCGAGCGCGGCATCGCACAGCTCCGAGCGCTGCGCGTCGCTCAGGAACACGGCAGGCGCGCGCTCGACCACCTTCTGGTTGCGGCGCTGGACCGTGCAGTCGCGCTCATAGAGATGCACCAGGCCGCCGTGCGCATCGCCCAGGATCTGCACCTCGACGTGCCGGGCACGCCGCACGAGCTTCTCCAGATAGACTTCGTCGTTGCCGAACGCCGCTTTCGCCTCCCGCCGCGCGACCGGCAGCAGCTCCGCGAGCTGCGCGTCGCTCTCGACGACCCGCATGCCGCGCCCGCCGCCTCCCCAGCTCGCCTTGAGCATCACCGGATAGCCGATCTCGTGGGCGAGGCGCCGGCATTCTTCCAGGCTCGCGGGCAAGGGCGGGGTCGCCGGCATGACCGGGACGCCGGCGGAGACGGCGAGGTTGCGTGCCGCCACCTTGTTGCCCAGGGTGCGCATCGTCTGCGGCCGCGGGCCCACGAAGGCGATCCCGGCGGCGGCGCAGGCTTGTGCGAACTCCGGGTTCTCCGAGAGGAAGCCGTAGCCTGGATGAATGGCATCGACGTGCGCTTCGTGCGCGATGCGCAGGATGTCTTCGATGTCGAGATAGGCCTCGATCGGCCCCTTGCCGCTGCCGACGAGATAGCCCTCATCGGCTTTGGTGCGATGCAGCGAGAAGCGGTCCTCCTGCGAGTAGATGGCCACCGTGCGCAGGCCGAGCTCGCTCGCGGCCCGCATCACACGAATGGCGATCTCGCCACGGTTGGCGACCAGAATGCTTCGAATCCGCTGCGGCATGAGGACCTTCACCTGTAGTATTGCGGGGAATCATAGCGTTTCCGTTTCCTGGGGCACTAGCCGCCTGCAGCGGCGGGTCTCAGAGGACTCTTGCATGCTCGCCATTGCAATACACGGCGGCGCCGGAGCGGTGCCGCGACAGACTCTCTCGCCGGAGCGCGAGCGGCGATACCGCGACGGTCTCGCGTCAGCGCTCGACCTGGGATACGCCACTCTCGAGAAGGGCGGCTCGAGCCTCGATGCGGTTGCCGCCGCGGTGCGGGCCCTGGAAGACAACCCGTTGTTCAACGCCGGCAAGGGCGCGGCGCTCACGCGCGATGGAGCCGCGGAGCTCGACGCCGCGATCATGGAGGGCCGGCGGCAGCGCGCGGGAGCGGTGGCCGCCGTGCGGCACGTGAAGAATCCCATCGATCTCGCGCGCCGGGTGATGGAAAAATCCCGCCACGTGCTGCTGGTCGGCCTGGGGGCGGAGGAATTCGCCCTGGAGGAGGGACTGGCACTCGTGCCGAATGCCTACTTCCGCACCGAGGAGCGCTGGGCGCAGCTCGAAAGCGAGCGCGGCGGCAGGGGGGTCTCGGATCTCGTGCCGTCCTCGCAGGGCACGGTCGGCGCGGTCGCGCTCGATGCGGCCGGCGATCTCGCGGCCGGCACTTCGACCGGCGGCATGACGGGCAAGCGCCAGGGGCGCGTGGGTGATTCCCCGATCATCGGGGCCGGAACCTATGCAAAGAATGGAGTTTGTGCAGTGTCGGCGACCGGCCATGGTGAATACTTCATTCGCACGGTTGCCGCGCACCACATTTGCGCGGCCGTGGAGCATCGCGGCCTCCCCCTCGGCGAGGCGGTACATGAATTGCTGCATGGCAGGCTCCGTGAGCTGGGAGGGAGCGGGGGCGTGATCGCAATCGACGGCGGGGGACGGATCGTCACCGATTTCAGCACCGACGCCATGTTCCGCGGGTCGCGCGACTCGAGCGGACTGCGCCGGATCGACATCTTCTGAGGGGTGGAGCATATGGCATTCGCGGTCGAGAGCGGCGAGGGACGCAACGCCAGGCGACGCTTGCTGGTCGTCGATGACAACAAGGACGCCGCGGAGAGCATGTCGATGCTGCTCGAGATGTGGGGTCACGATGTCGCTTACGCCTACGACGGCCCCAGCGCCCTGCAGACCGCCGAGAAGTGGCAGCCCCAGGCCGTGTTCCTGGATATCGGCCTGCCGGGGATGGATGGCTACGAAGTGGCGGAGCGGCTTCGCGAGCTGCCGCAGGCCAAGGATGCAGTTCTGATCGCGATCACCGGCTACGGCCAGGACGACGACCGCCTGCGCTCCCGGCGGGCCGGCATCGACCACCATCTGGTCAAGCCGGTCGCGCCCGACACGCTGCGCAGTCTCATCGACTCACTGCAGCTCCATTGAGGAAGCGGAAGCCCAGGGTGCCGAACGGCTGCGGTGAGCGGCGTCCCAGGCTTCCGCCGCCAGCATCTGCAACCCCTGCATGCGTGAGCGCTCCAGTGCCACGGCGTCGTCTTCCGCCGCGGCCACCAGCATCTGACGCCACAATCTCGCCTGCTTGAGCCATCGTGGACGCAGCCATCCCGCGTTGCGCTCCGCCAGCTCGTGCACCTGAGGTACGGTGCACGCGCCGAGGAGGCTCGCGCACTGCGGATGAATCCCGAGGATCAGCCGCGCCCCGGCCGAATGATTGACCACCAGCGACCAGGCGTAGACGAACACCATGCGGGCGATCTCGGTGGTCTGCGGCACGGTGAAGAACGAGGCATGCGGCAGGCAATGCCCGTCGCCGACCCGGGGGCCGCCGAGCCGCTGCCAGCGCTGCGGCTCGCCGAAGCAGGCGTCGATCAGCAGGTAGGGACAGGCGGCCGCCTGCCAGCGCGAGCGCTCGTCGAGCGCCCGCCACAGCTCCCCCACCTGCCGCAGCGCCGGTGCGCTCTGCGGCCCCGGCGCAAGGACCTGCTCCGCGAGCAGCCCGAGGCAGCGGTGATTGACCTCCGCCAGTGCTTGGAGCATCTCCCGCCGCAGCCAGCAGGCCCGGCTGACAGCGCGCAGCTCCAACGCCATGAGCACCTCGTTACGCAACATGACGGCAACTCCTTACGAGACCTGCCGCATGTTACCCAACGATACGCCGGAGGCAACGGGTCAAATTGGCCATTTCCCCCCTCAAAAGACGGGTTGTAATTTGGGAATTATTTCCCAAAAATCGGCTCAGGGTCTCGTCCCGGAAATCCATTGACGGCGGGGGAACCGGCCATGCGCATATCGGATGACCGCTATGATCGCGATCGACAGCGCCTCGAGCTGGCATTGCGTTTCCTCACTCACGAGGCCCGGACCCAGACCATACGCGCCTGGACCGGGCTGACCGACGACCGCATCCGCAAGCTCTAT
>DASZYK010000537.1:0-3988 GCA_035545455.1 Steroidobacteraceae bacterium | reverse complement strand
TCTGTTGGCCCTGGCTCTCGCCGGCTGCATGACACGTCCGGGCGCGCCACCTGCGCCGGTGCAGGCTCCGGCCGCGCCGCTCATCCCGTCACCGAGCGAGGGCCGACCCTTCGATGTGGTTCCGGGTGCATCGCGTCTCGTCGTGCTCGTGTACCGGGCAGGTCCGCTCGCGGCCTTGGGCCACAACCATGTCATCGCGTGCCGTTGCCTCACTGGAACGGTGTACCTGCCGCGCGATCCTTTGCGCGCCGGCTTCGTCGTCCGCGTTGCGCTCGGGCAGCTCACCGTGGACGATCCGGCGTTGCGCGCCGCCGAGCACAGCGCCGATTTTCCCGCCGGCGTGCCGCAGTCCGCGCGGGACGGTACCCGCCACAACATGCTCGGCGCCGCTTTGTTGAATGGCGCGGCATATCCCGACATCACGCTGATCTCCCAAGGCCTGCGCCCGTCGCCGGACGGAAGGAGCGGCGACATCATCGCTCACGTCCTCGTGCGGATCGTGGGCGGGGCGCATGCGGTCACGGTGCCGATGCATTACCGGCTCCGGGGCGACGAGATCGTGGCGACGGGCGAGTTTCCCCTGCGGCAGACGGACCTCGGACTCGTCCCCTTCAGCGCGCTGGGCGGCGCGCTCAGTGTGAGAGACGGCATGACGGTTCGGCTGCGCCTCACCGCGAGGAGACGGGACTGAGCGGCTGCGTGCCGGCTATCGTGCGGGCCGAGACGTGCGCTGAGGGAGGGGAAGGACGAGGTCCCGGCTCTCCTGCCGGCGCACGGGCTGGAGTAGACTGACTGCCGGAGGAAGGTCGCCCTCCTGGCAGGGTAATCACCGGCACTTCGGAGCCGGAAGGAGCATTTCGCGATGGCGGCTCGATTGCATCCCGTGCCCGCTGCGGCAGCGGCGCGATCCGCTGACGCCGCAGACAGCTCCTCATCCCGCCTGGAGTCGCTCGCGGGAGATCCGGTTCGCAGAGCCCACCTGCGCGATGCGCTCCTCGTGGCGATGGCGACCATCGCCGCCTGGGTGTTTTGCGGATTGTTCAATCTCACGGAGAAGCTGCGTCACCTGATGGCGCCCTACGAGCGCTTTCAGCTCGACGAGCTGCCCTCGGTTCTCTTCGTGCTCGGCCTGGGCATGACCTGGTTCGCGACCCGCCGGTATCGCGAGGCGAGGCGGGAGATCGCACGCCGGAAGTCGGCGGAGTCGCAACTTGCCGCGGCGCTCGCGGACAACCGCAGGCTCGCCCAGCAATACGTCGAGCTGCAGGAGGCCGAGCGCAAGACGCTCGCGCGCGAGCTGCACGATGAGCTCGGGCAGTATCTGAACGTCATCAAGCTCGATGCCGTTGGCATGCGTGACGATCATGCGGCGTCCACGGCAGCGACGCGCCAGCGTGCCAGCACCATCGTCGAGAACTGCAATCACATCCACGGCGCTCTCGCGACTCTCATCCGGGAGCTGCGGCCGACGGGTCTCGACGAGCTGGGGCTTGCGGCCGCCCTGGAGCACTGCGTCGAGACGTGGCGCGCGCGCCTTCCAGGGGTCTCACTGCAACTATCGGTCACGGGAGACTTCACGGAGCTGCCGGAGAGCATCACGGTCACTCTCTATCGCCTCGTTCAGGAGGCGCTGACGAACGTTGCAAAGCACGCCGCAGCGAGTCTCGTGAGTGTCCGTCTGCTGCGCGCGGAGAGCGGAGCGGATCAGGATGCGATCGATGTGACGGTCGTGGACAACGGAGTCGGTGCGGCGCCGCATCTGCCCACCCGGGGCCTTGGACTCATCGGCATGCGCGAGCGGGTCATGGCGCTGCAGGGGAAGCTCGCGTTCACGAGCTCGCCCGGGCGGGGCTTCGAGCTCTCCGCACGGATCCCGGTGCCATCGAGGGAACATGAACCTGTCCGGCTGGGCGTCGGCTGACGCGGTTCCGAGTAACCCTGCGGATCACTGCCGCGAAGGCGATCGAGCGCGTCCTGCACCATCACTGTCGCGCTGAATCGGGATGCGCCGACAGCCGAGGCGGATTACTCGACCCGGGTCACGCCGAGCGCAGATACCGGAAGCCTCCCTCCTTGAGGTAGAGCTCGCATCCTGCGGTGGTCCGCGGCGCGTGCCGGAATCCCGGCGGCATGCGCAGCCACGTCTGGGCGTCATAACGGCCGTGCTCATCCTCGAAGGATCCCTGCAGAACGAGCAGCTCGGCGCCGAGCGCATAGACCCGCTCGGCGGGCGGCCCATCTGCCCGCAAGCGCTCGAGGTACATGCGGTCGGTGTATCCCTCCTGGGAATAGAGCGGCTTGAGCTCTCGACCCGCCTCCATGACCCACGGTATCGCCTGCGTATCGGCTGCGACGTGCCTGCGCTCCCGGCCTGGAAACTGTCTGAGCTTCACGAAGAGCAGACACCCCTCACGCGAAAAGGGCGCATGCCGGAATCCCTCCGGGTTCAGCAGGTACGTGCCCGCGGGCCAATCGCCATGCTGGTCGGAGAACACCCCCTCCAGCACGAGAATCTCCTCACCCTCGGGATGATCGTGCATCGGGAAGGTCGAGCCGCGCTCGTAGCGCACGATCGATGTGACCTGGCCGGATTCGGGGGGGCCTACACGATGCAGGCGCCGGCGCCATACGGTCCCGCTGGGACTCGCCGCCCACGGCAGGGATTTTGCATCGATCACCACTCGCGCGGCCAGATCGCCGTTCAGAGGCTCGGACATGGACGTGGCCCTCGTCTGGATGGCGCCAGCCGCTGGATGGCGCCAGCCGCAGGATGGGCGCGCTTCGCGCGGATTGTACAGGCATCGGTCACCCGCTCGCCCGGCTCGAGCGCGGGCCTTGCGTCACGGCTGCGTGCTTGGCGGGAGCAGGCACGATGGGTGCAGAAGGGTTCCGAGGTCTTCTGGCAGACAGAGTGTGCTCCGGCGCCGTGCTAAGGTGAGCGAATGGCAGTCCCTTATCTCGAAACGATGGTCCGGCTCGCGGCGGAGATCGCCGACGCGCATGGCGCTTCGCTCTTTCTGCGGGAGGGCAGCGTTTTGCGCCCTTACATCATTTACAACCTTCCGGAGGAATACGTTGCCGGCATCGGGACGGTCCGGGTCGGCACTCAGTGCTGTGGGCGCGCCGTGGAATCGAAGGCGCCCTGGATCGTCACCGACATGCTCGAGGATCCGCTGTTTGCGGAGGGCCGCGATGGAGCCAGGAATTCACTCATCCGCGCGGCGTTCTCGGTACCGGTGCTGCAGGAGAACGAGGCGGTGGCTTCTCTCGCCTGTCACTACACCGCGCCGCACACTCCTTCCGCGCTCGACATCGAGCGCAATCAGCACTTCGCCAGGCTCATCGCCATCACTCTCAAGGGTGCGGGAGTCATAAGCCTCACGGATCCCGTCTTCACCTGGCCGCTCGGCCAGGAGCTCGACCGGTCGGCCGTGCGGGTCGAAGCCGGCTAGGCTCGCGGCTGGCCGAGCGAGGCTCCCGCCGGCCGCGCTCTCAATCGAAGAGCGGCGAGGAGCGAAGCGCGTTCACGGGAGCGTGGCGAAGCAAGCTCAAGGCTCCCAAGAGCGCATCCGCGGCGACCGGCATGGTCGCGATCCGCGCCAGACCGTCACGTCGGAGCGCCCGCACGGGTTGCGAGACTTCTCCGGCGATCACCAGCGCCTTCAGTCCGGATCCGATCACCTGCCGCAGCGAGGTGACTGCCTGCTCGGCTGTCGTCCCGGCGCACGGGGAATCGTTGACCAGCAGAATATCGATGCCCCGTTCCCGGCGGGCAAGGTTGAGGGCCTCTGGCAGGATCGCGGCCGTGAGGACGCGGTACCCGTCCGTCTCGAGGAGCAATCGCGTCGCGTACCGAAGCGCCCGATCCTCCATGAGGATGAGCACAGCGGGCGCACCCGGGCTGCTGCCGGATCCAACCGCCGCGCCAGTCCGCGCGGAGACACTCGGGCGCGCGTCGCGAGGTAATTGCGGGCTTGCCAGGATGTCG
>DASZYK010000536.1:0-4455 GCA_035545455.1 Steroidobacteraceae bacterium | reverse complement strand
AGGCGCTCGCCGTGCTGGAGGCGTTCGGGCGGGGGCGCAGGGTGCTGAAGCTCGCGGAAGCCGCCGAAGTGGCGGGCATCACCAAGGCTTCGGCGCAGCGCTGCATCCACACGCTCGAGGTGTTGGGTTACTTGCGGCGCGACCGGCGCAGCACCGGATGGGTGCTCACGCCGCGGGCGCTCGGAATCGCCCACGCGTACCTTTCGGGGTATCATCTCATCGAGCAGGCGACGCAGCACCTGGTCGATCTCAACCGCGCCACCGGCGAGTCCGTGAGCCTGTCCGAGCCCGATGGGACCGACATGGTGTTCGTGGCCCGGTTTCCGAGTCACAAGCGGTTCCTCATCCACATGCCGATCGGCCGACGCCTCCCCATGTACTGCACGGCCTCGGGACGGGCATATCTCTCCGCCCTGCCCGCCGCTGAGGCCCAGCGCCTGCTGCGGCAGTCCTCGCTCCAGGCGCTCACGCCCTCGACCGTCACGGAGCCGCGGCGGATCATGGAGCTCATCGAGGCGGCCCACCTCGACGGCTATGCGTGCTCGGATCAGGAATGCTACCGGGGAGATGTGACCGTCGCCGCCCCGGTGATCGGCGAGGGCGGCCATCCGGTCGGGGCCGTCAATATCTCCGCGCCCACCAGCCGTTGGACGCTCGAGGAAATGCGCGGGAAGCTCGCCCCGCTGGTCATGGAGACCGCCCGAGCCGTCTCCAGCGGCGCCGTCCCTCAGGCTCGCGGATAATTCATGACTCTATTCCTTCCGGGGGCAGCCTTCATGGTCAACGACCGGGTTCACGCACTATCCCGCCGCGCTCTGCGCGGTCTGCTGCCGCTTGGACTGGCGTTCCTCGGCGCTTCGAGCCTCTGCCTCCCGACGGTGGCGGGAGCCGCCGACCACAGCACCGTCTTCGACACCAACTGCTCCATGTGCCACCAACTCGGCGCAGCCGGTGTGCCCGGTCAGTTCCCGCGCCTCGCCGGACGCGCCGACAGGATCGCCGCCACGGCGGCCGGGCGGGATTACCTGGAGCGGGTCGTCCTCTTCGGGATGATAGGCGGCATCACCGTGGACGGCACGCCGATCGTCGGCGGCGTCATGCCCTCCTTCGCGTCATTGTCCAATGAGGACCTGGCCGCGGCGCTCGACTACATCGTCAGCCTGGACGCATCGGGCAAATCCCGCGGGGAAAGCGCGGTGTTCAAGCCGGCGGACATCGCCTCGGCCCGCGCCGGCAAGCCCCTCTCGCCCGCGCAGGTGCATGAGCTGCGCGCCGCCGCGGTCGGCGGTAAGGATCCCTGAGTTCCGGCGCTCGGGGCGAGCAGGCAACACGCGCCTCGCCAGCGCGGATCAGTCGAACCTGATCGACCTCCATCTTCCGATCCGGCCCCTGGCGGGACGGGGCCTCGGCGGCGCGTCGGTCAGCGTCGCGAAGAAGATCTGGCCATCGGGGCATGCGGGTCTCACGAGCTCAAGGGATCGCGCCGGCAGGGCTCCTTGAGCTTGTCGCAGCGCGAGCCGGTTGCCGCCGGAATCGGCACGCCGTCGAGCTCGCCCAGCACGAGACGCGAGGGATGATCCGCATCGTGCCAAACGCGTATGGTGGCCGGGAGCGGGTCGTACGCGAAGCCATATCCGCCCCAGAAGCTCGGCGTGTCGATCCAGAGTCGAATGCGATCGCCCTTGCGGAATGCGTAGGCGAACTTGTTGAGCTCGACGCGCGCGTGAGCGGGCACGCCGGGATCGAGCGCGCGAACGGCTTCCGGGGTGTCGACCAGAACGGGCCGCAGAGGCGTCGAGGCGCCCTCGTTGATGGCGCGATCTGACAGGCGGAGCCAGCCCCGCTGGATGAATACTTCCCTTCCCGTCGGCGTCAGCGCGGTGAGGGTCACCTGCAGATCGGCGTCCGACGAGCTCGAGGAAACGTACAGGTCGACACTTCCGGTTCCGTACGCGAGCAGGTCCTTCGCGAGCGGGGGACTGGTGTACGCAAGAGATCCCGTCCTCCAGTGAGCGGGCTCCGGCCCCCACGAATCGTCCAGGAATCCCGTGTCCACCGCCGGGCCGGGAGAGGGATAGCGGAATGAATCGGCAGGCCCCGCGGAGGAACCGCTTCCATCGGGCAGCATCATGCCTTCGGCGGCAAGCGCGAACGCGACGGGGCGTACGGGGACGCGGATCGAGGCGCGATGAAACTCCCACCCCGGAGCCGCGGCCTCGTTGTACCCGTCGAAGCCCTGGCCGCGCGAGACCGTGCCCATCCAGACCTCCAGATGCGGCCGGTGCCCGAATCCATTGTGAATGCCCTTCACGAACCGGTCGAAGAAGGCGAGGAGCGTCGGACGAAACGCGCGGGACTCGTAGAGATCATGTCCGCCGTTCGTCTGCACCATCCAGACCCGATCCGGATCCAGAGTGTCCTGGTAGTACCCCTCTCTGGAGGTGACGGCCTCGTCCTGAAAGCTTTCCATCGAGAGAACCGGCACGTCGATCGAGTGGGTCCGCAGACTCAGGTTTCGTATCTGGATCCATGCGTCGCGAAGCGGATGGCGCATCACCTCGGTGGTGATGGCGTGCCGCTCTTCGCTCTCCAGATTCCTGGCGATCTGACCGACGCATCGGACGTCGCCCTCGTGCTCGGCGCTCTCCTTTGCGCTCGCCCAGGTGCTGTGCAGAAACATGCGCCAGTTGGCGATGAAGTACGGCGCCGGCACGCCGCCGGGATACCAGCTGTCGAGGCGCATGTCGCCGACCACCATACCGGGCGCGATGGCCTTCAGATGCGGTGGGCGCTCGGACGCCGTGGCGATCTGCGACATGCCCGCCCAGGACCAGTTCGCCATCCCGACGGAGCCGTCCGACCAAGGCTGCGCGGCGGCGAACTCGACTGCGTCGCGGCCGTCCTCACCATACTCCAGGCCGAGAAAGTTGAACTCTCCTTCCGAGCAACCGGTGCCGCGGGCATTCACACCGATGACCGCGTAACCGTGCTCGAGCAGCGTGCGATCGATACTCGCTGACATCGCGGTCTGGCCGTGCAGGTACGCCCAGCCGCCGATTGCGCCGGGATCGTAGCCGCTGTAGTTCATGATCACGGGAAAGCGGCCGCTCCGCCTGGGCAGGAGAGCGCTGTACCGGAGCCGCACGCCGTCCCTTGTCGTGAGGTAACCGGTGATGCGCCGGGCCCAGAACGGCTGCATCGGGCTGGGACTGAAAAGACTTGCCGCCGCGGTGGGCGCCGGGACCGGCGCGGAGTCGGCGGCGCGCGGCGGCGCCGCGCCGGCGAGCGCCTGTGACGCTGCCCAGAGGAGCGCCACGAGCGCCGGCGAGCGCCAGCTCGATCCGTTGCGGAATACAGGCTTGATGCGCATGGACCTCGACCTCCGCTAGCGCCCGTCCCACTTCGATGCAGCCTCGAGGAAGGCGATTGATTCCCGCTCCACGTCCCTGTCCCCGGGCGGGAAGTAACTGAGCTTCACGACGACCGTGTCGGTGTCCGGATCCACGAAAATGAACTGTCCCTGCAGGCCGATCGCCGTATAGGCGTCCGTCCCGGCTATCGTCCACCACTGATACTGGTACCCGAGGGGACTGCCGGGCTCGACCGGCTTGGTGTCCCGCGCGTCAGTGGACTCACGTACCCAATCACGGGGAATCATCTGCTTGCCTCCCGGCCCCCTGCCGTCGCGGAGCATCAGCAGTCCCAGGCGCCCGTAGTCGCGCAGTACCGCGTTGAAGCCGGCGCCGTTGAACTCTCTGCCGACCGGCGGCGGTCCATCCATGATCCAGAAGCCGTAGGATTCCATTCCCGCGGGTTTCCAGAGCCGCGCGCTCATGTATTGGGAGATCGACTGCTTCGTCGCCCGCCGCAGGACCCATCCCAATACCTCCGTTTCCAGAGTGGAGTAATTGAAGCGTGTGCCCGGAGGGTACGCGCGGCCGACGATCTTCGCGAATGCGGCGAAGCGGATCCTGTTCTCCACCAGCGAGTCCTCGAACATGGCCGCCGCGAGACTCGGATGAGTGAAGTCGTAGCGCTCGTCATAATCGACGCCGGAGCGCATCTCGAGCGCCTGCCTGATGGTCACGCCATCATAACCCGTCCCCTTGAGCTCCGGCACGTAACGGATGATCGGATCGTCGATGGAATGGATGTAATGATCCGCGACCGCATCGCCGATCAGGATGGAGGTGATGGATTTCGCCATCGAGAACGAGACGAAATGCGTGCTCGCATCGGTCTTGTTCCGGTAGATCTCGGTGACGATCCTGCCGTGCTTGATGATCAGCAGCGCATTGGTGTCGGTGCGCTCGAGCCCGTCTTCGGCGGAGTACGCCCTGCCGCCGAACTGATAGGTGAAATCGGGCTTCGCCTCGGCCCGCGGCAGCTTCCAGACATCGGAGCCGGCCGGCACCCGGCGCGTGTCGAATATCTGATCCATCTCGTGGAAGGTGA
>DASZYK010000535.1:0-13530 GCA_035545455.1 Steroidobacteraceae bacterium | reverse complement strand
AGCAGGCTCGCGAGCGCCGCGCCCGAGGCTCCCGTGACGCGGAAGTGCTCGTAGGCGGCGAGCGCCCCCGCGGCGATCAGCAGATTACACAGATGCAGCAGGATCCGGCCGAGGACCGCATGCGCGCGCACGCGCGCGGGCGCGCCCGGCCCCGGCTGCTGCCCGGCGCCTCCCAGGATCGCGCCGGCATGCTCGAGTTGCTTCAGCGCGTCTCGCTCGGAGGTCGTCATGAGGCGCTCTCCTCGCTCGGCCGCCCTGTCGCGGGCGGCGGACGATCGGTTGCCGGCACGGGTCTTCTCCTCAGAGCTTGGACATCACCTTCTGCAGCACGGCCAGCGTCTGCTCACGGGGGATCGCGAGTCCGTTGACTCCGATCATGACGTCATTCTTGACGGCCGCCAGGCCGCCGGAACGGGTCCCGCCGGCATAGGCCGCCTCCCAGTAAGGGCTCGCGGGCAACTGACCGCCGCGCAGGGCCGCCTCGACATTCTTGCCGCCCGGCAGGCCGGCAGTGAACCCCTTCGCGAATCCCTGCAGCAGCGAGATGTTCTGATTCAACTCCTGGTAACCGAAGCTCCAGTGAGCCTCGATCTCGAGCACCTCGCGCACATTGCCGCCCATCCGGCCGACAGCCGACCGATCATACTCGCAGGTATCGCCGCTCGCCCGTGGATCCGCCGACAACGGACCGATGATCGCCTCCGCCTCCGCGCGCGTGAGCAAGCTACAGGCGTCGCGCCGCTTCGGCCGATGTGAAGCCTCGTAGGCCTTTGCCGGTCCGACGCCACCGTTGCCATCGATCGCGAGCGGCTTGTCGAGACGCTTGAGCGCCGCATCGGCGAGCTTCGCGGCCGCCGGGATGCCCACGTTGGAATTCTCGGCGTCGATGGTCACACTCTGATCACCGAGCAGCGTCGCGAACGTGCAGCATCCCTGCACTCGCGCCTCATCCCACGTCCCGGCGAGATCGCTGCCATCGGCAAGGTGCAGCATGCCCTTGGTCGGTCCCTTGTTGATCATCGTCTGGATGTTGCCCATCATCTTCCAGGCGAAGGTCGCGCCGTCCCAGTCGACATCCACCAGGATCCGGTGGAAGTGAGCGTCCTCGTAAGCACACTGCTCTCCGTCGGCGGATGGACTGCCGCCCCCGGTCCGGAATGGAGGCGTGGCGAGCGGCGATCCGAGCGCCGCCTCGACTTCCTTCGGATCGAGCAACGAGCACGGGTCGTGCTCGTCGGTGGAATCCGTGTCCGAGGCGGCCGTAGAAGCCGGTTCGACGCCTGACGGCGCGTGACGGCTGCACGCCGTGAGTACGAGCGCCCCCATCGCCGCGGCGATCAGGAGCAGGAAGCGATGGCGGCCCAGGCAGGCGCGCAGACGCGCGGATACTGAAGCGGTCGGGCGAGGCATCGGCGGGTTTTCCGCTGGGCAGATGCTGCGCATGTTCCCCGCTCCGCGCCGCGCAGCGCATCAACCGTTCGGTTGATGCCCGGTGGAGCCGCCGCCCATAGAGTCCAGCGCTCATGACCCGCTGCTCACCGGCGCCCTGGCTAGCCGCCCTGGCGCTCACCCTGGCCTCATGCGCGCGCCACGGAGCGCCGGCTCCCGGCACGGCTGCGACCTCCCCGGCGGCCGGCGGCGCGGTGCCATGGGCCGGGCACGTCCTGCGCGGCAGTGACCCACAGGTGTTGCGCCAGTACCTGCTCACCGTGAGGGAGGTGAAGCCGATCCGGTTTCGGGTGCGCTGGAACCCCGCGACCGTCGCCATCGACAAGCAGGCGGCGCTGCGCTCGCTGCGCAGCGTGAGCCGTGACGGCTCGACTTTCGTGTTCGCCTCGCGGGAGCCGGCGGTCGGGAAGCTCAAGGCCGGCAGCATTCTGTGGGTGTGGGATCTCGCGCTGCGCAAGGTCGACCGGGTAGCCGCGGCAGGCGGCCTGACCCGGGTTCATACGATACCGGTCGCCTTGACCGAGGCGATTCCGGATGCCGATATCGAATTCGACGCCCGGGCCCCGATCAGCGACTTCCTGCTTTCCGGTCGGCCCGCCGACACGGCGCCACCGGGCGCCGCGCCTCCTGCCGGGACGCCGGCCAGTCCCGCTGCGCCGGCGCCGCCCCGCAGCGGAACATTGCAGCCCTGGCGGCTGCGGCCGGTGCTCTATCAGCCGGACGACTCCGGCACTCGGCAACCGCAGCCGCCCGATACGAACCCGAGCGAGGATCGCCGCGACGATTCCAATGATGATGCGGACGAGGATGCCGACGACGAAGAGGAGGATCACTTCCAGGGCAATACGTACAAGGGGACCCTCAAGGGTTACGAGTTCTCGATCGGCTACGCGCCGAGCGGCGATGATGCGCTGCGATTCCGGCTCGAGGCCCGCAAGGCCGATGAGCAGGGCGAAGGCGATGACTCCTCCGAGCCTGCGGAGTCGGAAGCGATCAAGGAGAAGCACGAGGAGCTCGAGAAGGACGAGAAGGAGGTCAGGGAGGAGATCTCGAAGCTGCACCAGGAGGAGTTCGAGCAGCAGGAAGGCCTGAATCACCTGGATGAGACTTACGAGAAGCAGCTCGAGCAGATGCGGCAGGACGAGAAGGATCGCAACGATCCGAGCTACACCGGCCCCACGCCGCCGCCGCACCCGTCCGATTCCAACGGCACGCCGCTCACCGAGCAGGCGATGGAAGCGAAGCTCACCGCGCAGTACGAGAAGGAGCGCGGCGTCGAGCTGCAGAAGCAGCAGCAGGTGAGCCAGATCCTGGCGCAGGCCGAGATCAGGAAAGCGGATCTGCGTCATCAGCTCGCGGCGCTCGGCAAGGCGCTCGCCAAGCACGCCAAGGACGAGCTGTTCGACATCGTCTCCGACAATCTCGACATCCGCTTCAAGGCCGATGCCGAGCTCAGCGGCTTCGACGTCGCCGGCGTCTATCAGTTCGCCGGCGGCGACATCGAGAAGGCGCAGCTGCAGCTGAAGAACCTGAACGGCACCGTCAGGACCGACTTCGTCGCGCGCCTCGGCAAGTCCGGCAACCAGGGCAGCAAGATCCCGGTGATCGACATCCCGGTCGTGTTCGATCTGCCGATGCCGATCGGCGGCATCCCCTTCGTCTGCCAGATCGGCACGGACTTCCTCATCAACGTCTATCTCGCCGGCTACCACGCCACGCTGAATCTGACAGGGCAGTTCCAGTACAACGGCACGGACGGCTTCACCTACGGCAAGAGTCAATCGTCCTACGACGACACGCTCGCCGCCTCGAACAAGCCCGCCATCACGCTCTCGCGAGGCGCGAGCCCCGGGGTCTCGGCGGCGGTGCTCGGGATCCAGATCCCGCGCTGGGGCTTCGGTCTCGGGATGTGGGGCGTCTCCTCCCTCGCCTACTTCGACATCATCCACGTCTTCACGATGACCAAATCAGCCGACGTCGCGATCGGATTGGCGGCCCCGCCCTGCCTGCGGACGACGTACGCCGCCTCGGGCGATGTGGGTATCGAGACGCAGGCGCTGCCGATTCCGATCGAGAGCGTGCAGAGCTTTGCGAAGAACACGCTGAGCGGCAAGAAGCAGATCTTCAACCTGCAGAGCGAGAAGCTCGAGCCGCCCATCAAGGCATGCGAGATCGGCTCGTGAGCCTCCTCGCGCAAGCGCTCGCGCGAAGCGGCCGGGCGGCCGCCGTCGTGGGCGCTCTCGCCGGCGCGCTCGCGCCCATGGCGGCGGTGCCAGCCGCTCCCATGCCCGCAGCGGCGGCGATCGCGCCCGGGGGCCCATCAGGGTCGGCCCCGAACATCCCGCTCGAGCAGGGACTCACCTTCACCGTGACCTCCCACGTCGGGCTGGTCTCGAACCGCGGCTCGCTGCCGGTGGCCGATACGGAAATCGTCTACTCCGTCGAGTCGGTCGATGCGAATCGTGTGAGGCTGCGCTTCCTTCTGAGCGCCGAGGGCGGCACCGCCGCGGGGAAGCTGCTGCAGGCCGCCCCCACGAGCTTCGTGCGCATCATCAGGCGAGAGGACGTCTCGTCGGCGATGCGGGAGAAGGTCCTCTTCGGCAGCGACGACCCCGAATTGCTGCCCGGACAGACGTATGCGGGGACTTCCGCCGCGGTCCTCGCTGCCTTGCAGGGCACCGGCAAGGTCGCTTTCGTGCTCGGCATCAACGAGCCGGAGGGAGGCCTGGCCGGGCTGAGCGGGGTGGCGGCCGCCGTGCCGGGCGCCGGCGCCGGGAGCGGCGTCTCGCCGCTGGTGGTCTCCGGCCTGCAGATGATGCTCAACTCGCCGGCGCGCCACTATTACCGGGGCACGCTCGTCCGGGTCGGTCCCGACGAGCCATTCTCCGTCCTCCTCGACGGCCGGCGCACGACCGTCCCGGCCGTGCACGTGCGCGGCGACATGAAATTCGCCGACCGGACCATCACGCCCGAGCTCTGGTGGCTGGATGAGCCCGGCAACCCCCTGACCCTCAAATGGGCCATCGGCGGCAGCTACGAGATCGTCACCCGCATCGACCGTCCGCCGCCGGCCCAGGGAAATGGCATGAAGGCCGGCGCCATGGCTGGGATGGCCGCAGCGCTCGCCGGCCACGACTGCCGCGCCGAGCTCACCGGCGTCTATTTCACGACGGCGAGCGCTCAGGTGCTCGATGTCTCCCTGCCCGCGCTGCAGCGCTTCGCAGCCCTGCTCGAGCAGCACCCCGACTGGGAGGTCACCATCGAGGGACACACCGACAACATCGGCTCGGCCGGGTACAACCTGGAGCTCTCCAGCCGCCGCGCGCAGGCCGTCCGCCAGGCGTTGATCGGCCGCTTCCGGGTGCCCGCCGCCCGGCTGCAGGCCAAAGGCTATGGCTTCACCCGGCCGGTCGAGAGCAATGCCACCGTTCAGGGACGCGCGCGCAACCGGCGGGTCGAGGTGAGCCGGCGCTGCTCCGCTTGAGCCGCGGCGCGTGAGCCGGCGCGTTGCCCAGGCGCCGGATGCGCGCCGGGCGTAAGATCAGCCGGGACAGGGGGCGGACATGTCCGACGCAGAGCGGATCACCGGTCTCATCAGCGACATCTACGACGCCGCGCTCGATGCGGGCCTCTGGCCGCACGTACTGCGGCGTACCATGGCACTCCTCGATGGCGTGTCCGCGGCGATCTTTTCGGACGCCGGGCTGCCCACCGAGCACTTCTGTTGCGCCATCGACGTCGATCCGGCATTCGCCGAGTCCTACGTGTCCCACTACATGCGGTTGAATCCGCTCATTCCATTCGAGACGGGCTTGCCCGCAGGCACCGTGTTCAGCGCTTCCGATGCCATGCCATATGAGACGCTGCGCGCGTCGATCTTCTTCAATGAGTGGGCCAGACCTCAGGGTCTCGCCGACTTCACCGCCGCGGTGATCGAGAATTCGCCGCAGCGCATGGTGAAACTGATGGTGAACCGGCCCGAGAGCCGAGGTCCGACCGACGAGCGGGCGCGCGCGGCCATGACGCTGCTGGCGCCGCACTTCCGCCGCGCCGTCGCGATTGGCCGGACGCTCGAGCGCAGCGAGAGCAAGGCGGGCGCGCTCGGCGCGGTGCTCGAGCGGCTGTCGGCTGCCGTGGTCTTCGTCGATCGCGCCGGCCGGCTGGTCCATGCGAACGAGCCGGCCACCCGGATGCTGGCGGCGAACGAGGTGTTGAGTTGGACGGACGGCAGGCCGCGGCCGAGGGACGAGCGTGCGGCGGCGCACCTGCAGGCGATCCTCGCCTCGGCGCGCCGCGGCGGGCCGGCCGCGGATTCCTCTGCGCTTTCCGTCGCGCACGCCACACAAAGCGGCGAGGCCCTCACGGTTCACATCCTGCCGCTTTCGGCCGGCGCACACCGTCAGGCCCTGACGCCGGGTGCCGCTGCCGCGGCCGTCATCGTGTCGCAGCAGAAATGGGATCTGCCGCAACGTCTGCAATCGGCGGCGCGGCTCTACTCGCTCACGCCCGCCGAGTCGCGGGTCGTGAACGTTCTCCTCACCGGCTGCACGATCGGAAGCGCGGCGAAGGCCCTCGGCATCAAGGAGGCCACGGTCAAGACGCACCTGCAGCATGTTTTCGACAAGACGGGTACGCGGCGGCAGGTCGATCTCGCCCGGCGAATCACCGACTGCGCCCGTCTGTCACTGAGCGGCGCCGCGCCCCAGGCGGGTCCGGCCTTTGCAAACGAGCAAATGGGAGATGTCTAGATGTCAACTCAACGGGTGCTGATCGGGTTCGCTCTGAGCGCCGCGGCCGCGGTCCTGGCGCCGGTGCGGGCCGATCAGCCGGTCAATCTCGGAGTCAAGATGGGCTTGTGGCAGGTCACGACTCGCGCTCAGGTGAACGGCGCGATCCCCCCCGAGCTCGCGGGGAAATTGCAGAGCATGCCGCCGGCGCAACGGGCGCGGATCGAAGCCGCCATGCAGGCGGCGATGGCGGACGCGCAGCGCGAGCACGTATTCAAGAAATGCATGACCCCGAAGAAGCTGTCGGAGGGCCTCGACACCGGCAACGACTCGGCCGGGTGCAAATCGACGCTCGTCAGCAACACGCGCACCGACTTCGAGTACGACAAGGTATGCGCGCCGCAGAACGGCCAGGACCATACGGAGAAGGCGCAGTTTCACCTGCTGGACAGCCATCACATCGCCGGAAAGGTCGACGTGCACACGGGCGGCCCGCACCCGATGACGGTTCACGAGGACATCAAGGGGAAGTGGCTCAGCTCGAGCTGCGGCAGCGTGAAGGATACCGAGACCGTCAGGTAGACGACGGCCGGGAGGAGAGGCCGGGCCGCCCCTGCGGTCTATCCGAGCCGTGCTGCCGGCCGGCCCCGATGGCCGGCCGTATCCCGTCCTTTTCCTGCTTCGCCGAGGCGGATCTCAGAGCGGCCCGCGCGCCTGCGCGGGTGCTCGCCGCTTGGCGGCTCGCCCACTGCCGTTGGTCGGACGGCCGCTGCCGTTGCTGCGGGCACGGGCGCGCCGGCCGCCACGCTCGTCGCCGGCCGGTCCGGCCTTCTGTGCCGCCTGTCCGTTGTCCTCCCTGAACTCCGTCGCGTCCAAGTCGAGCGCCTTCAGGTAGCGGCGGAAGTCCTTGCCGAGCGCCGGATGGCCGAGCGCGTACTCCACCGTCGCCTGCAGGTACCCGAGCTTGCTGCCGCAGTCGTAGCGCTTGCCGCTGAAGCGATAGGCGTAGACCGCCTCCTCGCGCATCAGGGCGGCGATACCGTCGGTGAGCTGGATCTCGCCGCCCGCGCCGTGTCCGATGCGCTCCAGATGCTCGAAGATCGCCGGGGCCAGCACATAGCGTCCCACGACGGCCAGGTTGGAAGGCGCGACGGCGGGCTTCGGCTTCTCGATGATGCTGCGCACCCGGCTGGTGTTGGATTTGTCGGCCTCCACCGCGACGATGCCGTACTTGTCGGTATCGGACCGGGGCACCACCTGCACCCCGAGGATGCTCGCACGCTTGGCCGCGTAGACCTCGGCCATCTGCGCGAGACATGCGACCTCGCTCTTGATGAGGTCATCGGCGAGGTGCACGAAGAAGGGCTCCGCGCCCACCGCCGGCTGTGCGCAGAGCACCGCGTGGCCGAGCCCGAGCGGGGCCGGCTGGCGGATGTAGATGCACGACGCATAGGAAGGCAGGACACTGCGCAGCTGGTTCAGCAGGTCGCTCTTGCCCTGGCGCTCGAGGAGCTGCTCGAGCTCCTGGTCCGAATCGAAATGATCCTCGATGGCGCGCTTCGAGGCGCCGGTGATGAATACCAGGCGCGTGGCGCCCGCGGCAAGCGCCTCCTCGACCGCATACTGGATGAGCGGCTTGTCGACGACAGGCAGCATCTCCTTGGGGCTCGCCTTGGTCGCGGGCAGAAAGCGAGTGCCGCGGCCGGCCACCGGAAAGACGGCGGTGCGGATCACGGACTTCGGTGGCATCCTCATCGGATCTCTCCTGCATGAATCTTCACTTGTCGCCAAGTGTACCGTGTACGGAGCGATTGATAGCGCATGGGGCCTCGCACATTTTTGACGGCGCATCGTGCCGGGCGCGCGCGGGCCGAGGCCGAGGACGGGCCTCGCAACCGGCATGCCGCACCGGAAAGCGACTGGATTCGATCAGACGACCCGCTCTTCGCTCTTCTCCGCCCATTTGAAGACCGACGGCCGCATGCTGTCCCAGGAGCGGCATTTCGGGCAGCGCCAGTACCAGCCCACGCTGAGCAGGCCGCAGTCATCGCACTGGTAGCGCCCACCGGTGTCTCCGATCCGCGTCAGAAGCGCGCCCAGGGAGCGGGCATCCGCCGCCGATTCGGTCTCCGCTCCGACCTGGCCGGCGATGTCGGGCAGCCTGCGCACGTCCTGCGGAGGCAGGGCCGTGGCCAGCAGCCATGCGAGCTGTCGGGAGCTGATCGTGCCGTTGCGGCGCAGCCTCACCACGATCTCCTCCAACGCGCCGGGATGAGCCGTGCCGCTGGCCGCGCGCGGCGACAGTCCGGGGCCGCCGATTCCGGAACGGGCGCCCGCCCCGTCAGAGTCGCCGGCCCAGAGCCCGAGCACCCGCGGAATGATCTCGAGCGCCAGCTCCGGGGACTCCTCCAGCGCCTTGAGATAGAGCGCCAATGCTCCTGCCGGATCTCCCGCGAGCTCGGTGATGCGCGCCGTCAGCACATCCGCCCGCGGCAGGTCCGCCTGATGCGTGCGTGCCTGGCGCAGAAGCGTCCGCGCCCGCTCCGAGTCGCCCTGGACGAGCGCCTGCTCCGCGAGCTCACAGAGGTAGTGCGCCGCTACGCGCCGCCGCTCCGACTGCACCGCCTGCGGCAGGAGATGAAAAACCTTCAAGGCGTTGGCCCAGTCCCCCTGGGACTCATAGATCCGCACCAGATGATCCAGCGCCGCCTTGCGGTACTCGCGTGAGGCCGACAGCTCCTCGAGCAGCCGCTCCGCCCGATCCATCAGCCCGGCGCTGAGGTAATCCAGCGCCAGTGCGAAAGCCGCCTTGTCATTGAGTGACGACCCGCCCTGCTCCCGCATGCGCGAGTGGATCGCGATCGCGCGGTCCACCTCACCCCGCCGGCGGAACAGACTCCCCAGCGCGAATTGGATCTCCGCCGCGTCCCCGTCCGCCTCCGCCATGCGCGCGAAGATCTCCACGGCATGATCGAACCGGTCGTTGATGAGGTGATCGAGTCCAACGTAGTAGTCGCGCGGCAGACGCACCGTCCGAGCCGGACCCGTGAGCCGTCCCAAAAACCACGCCGCCACGCCAACGGCGACAAAAGCCAGCGCAAGCAGTAGAGCAGGCAGCTCGATCACGGCTCAATTATGCGCCCCGCGCGGACTTGCGGGGCTCGCCTTCGGCGGGCAAATCGCCCGGAGCGATCTACAACGCCGAGCGCACGGCGCCTGGCGGCCCCTCGGGCGAGGCCCAGGACGGGCCGGGCAGCCCCGGACGTGAAGCGGCGCGCAAAGCGCGCCGATCGGATCGGGCCTAGTCCCGGATCGGATTGTCCGCCCCGTCATTGACCCGCTCGCGCAGGTCCTTGCCGGGCTTGAAGTGCGGCACGTACTTGCCGGAGAGCGCCACCGCTTCCCCCGTCTTGGGATTGCGTCCCTGCCGCGGCGGCCTGAAGTGCAGGCAGAAGCTGCCGAAGCCCCGGATCTCGATCCGATCCCCCTGCGAGAGCGAATCGCTCATGATCTCGAGGATCTGTTTCAGCGCGAGCTCGACGTCCTTGGAAGGCAGATGTTTCTGCTTCGCGGTGATGATCTCGATGAGCTCGGACTTGGTCATAACTCTCCGTCAAGTCAGTGCCACTGGCCGTCCATGGCGTCAGGCTCCCCGGCCCGCACATCCGTGCGCGGGCGCTCGCCGGAGCGAGGACACCTCGAGTGTCCTCGCTGAAAGACACCGGCTCGCCCGCGGCGCGGCGGCCCCCGAGGAGAGTGTTACGGTCAGCTGCGGTCCCCGATGTGCTCCTTCAGGAGGTCCCCCAGGCTCGTGCCCGTGGGCGCGGCCTCCGACGAGCGGTAGCTCTGCACCGCCTCCGCCTCCTCGTGCGCCTCCTTCGCCTTGATGGAGAGGGAGATCGCGCGCGACTTGCGGTCGACGCCGGTGAACTTCGCCTCGACCTCGTCGCCCACCTTCAGCACCGAGCGGGCATCCTCCACGCGGTCGCGGCCGAGCTCCGAGGCGCGCAGCTGTCCCTCGACCCCGTTGCCGAGGTCGATGATGGCGCCGCGGGCATCCACTTCCTTGACCACGCCCCTGACGATCGTGCCCTTCGGGTTCTCCGCGATGTAGCTGGAGAAGGGATCCTTGGCGAGCTGCCTGATCCCCAGGCTGATGCGCTCGCGCTCGGGGTCGATCGTGAGCACCATGGCCTCGACGTTCTGGCCCTTCTGGTAATTGCGCACCGCCTCCTCGCCCGGGACGTCCCAGGAGATGTCGGAGAGATGCACCAGGCCGTCGATGTTGCCCGGCAGCCCGATGAAGATGCCGAAGTCGGTGATCGACTTGATCTGGCCCGACACCCGGTCGCCGCGGTTGTAGTTCTCCGCGAACTCCTTCCACGGGTTGGCCTGGCACTGCTTGAGGCCGAGGGAGATGCGGCGGCGGTCCTCGTCGACGTCGAGCACCATCACCTCGACCTCCTGGCCGGTGTGCACGACTTTCGCCGGGTTGACGTTCTTGTTGGTCCAGTCCATCTCCGACACGTGCACCAGGCCCTCGACACCGTCCTCGATCTCGACGAAGGCGCCGTAGTCGGCGATGTTGGTGACCTTGCCGAACACGCGGGTGTGCGGCGGGTAGCGGCGCGCGATGTTCTCCCACGGGTCGGCGCCGAGCTGCTTGAGCCCGAGGCTCACGCGCGAGCGCTCACGGTCGAACTTCAGGATCCGCACGTCGATCTCGTCGCCGACCTTCACCACCTCGGAGGGGTGCTTGACGCGCTTCCACGCCATGTCGGTGATGTGCAGGAGGCCGTCGATGCCCCCCAGATCCACGAACGCGCCGTAATCGGTGAGGTTCTTGACCGTGCCGTGCACGACCGAGCCTTCCTGCAGATTCTCGAGCAGCGCGCTGCGCTCGGCGGAGAACTCCTGCTCCACCACCGCGCGGCGGGAGACCACCACGTTGTTGCGCTTCTGGTCGAGCTTGATGACCTTGAACTCGAGCGGCTTGCCCTCGAGATAAGAGGTGTCGCGGACCGGGCGCACATCGACCAGGGAGCCCGGGAGGAACGCCCGGACGTTGTCGATCTCCACCGTGAAGCCGCCCTTGACGCGGCCGGTGATGATGCCGGTGACGATCTCCGACTTGTTGAATGCCTCCTCGAGCCGCGTCCAGGTGCGGGCGCGCTTCGCCTTCTCGCGCGAGAGGCGTGTCTCGCCCGTGCCGTCCTCGACCGAGTCGAGGGCGACCTCCACCTGATCGCCGGACCTGACCTCGACCTCGCCGCGCTCGTTCTTGAACTGCTCGACGGGGATGACGGCCTCGGACTTCAGGCCCACATTGACGACGACGACGTCGGGGGTGACGTCGACCACCAGCCCGGTGAGGATCATCCCGGGGCGGATGCGTTGGTTGGCGAGACTCTGCTCGAAAAGCTGCGCAAAACTTTCTGTCATACCTTCACTCGCACGGCCGATCGGCTCGTGCATTTCACTGGCGCCTCGTATCCCTACGGCCCAGGCAGATGCAAACACGGCACGCACCTCATGTGCGCACCGACCCGAATTGACTTTCAGCGAGAGTTTCCTGGGAGCCCGCTGCCGCGACAGCGTGGCTCAGAGCCCTCTCTGCGGCCACAACGACCGCCCCGCTCCGAGCTCCAGCACGCGGCCGATGACCTCCTCGATCGAAAGACCCGTCGAGTCGATCATCTCCGCGTCGGGGGCGGGGATGAGGGGAGCCACGGCCCGCGTGGAATCCCTCGCGTCCCGCTCGGTGATCTCGCGCGAAAGGGCGGAAAGGCTAACACCGGACCCCTTGTCTTTCAACTGCTTATAGCGCCTGAGGGCCCGCTCCTCGGCGCTCGCCGTGAGGTACACCTTGAGGCGGGCCTGCGGAAAGACGACCGTGCCCATGTCCCGGCCGTCGGCCACCAGCCCCGGGGGCCGCGCGAAGGCCCGCTGGCGGTCCAGGAGCGCCGCCCGTACCGCCGGCCAGGCCGCGACCCGCGAGGCCCCCTGACCGGCCTCCTCGGTGCGGATGGCCTCGGTGACGTCCCGGCCATCCAGGGTGACCCGCTCGCTGCCCTCCGGCCCCACCCCGAAGGCCACCTGCATGTCCGCGGCCAGCCGCGCATGGCCGTCCACGTCGCCCCGGTCGAGCCCCCGGTCCGCGCCGGCATGGGCCACGAGACGGTAGAGGGCCCCGCTGTCCAGCAGGTGCCACCCGAGACGCTTCGCCACCGCCCGGCTGATCGTGCCCTTGCCCGAGCTGCTCGGGCCGTCGATGGTCACGACCGGCGCGCCGTCGGTCATGCGATCTCGACCTGCAGGCCCGCCGAGCGTGCGATCTCGAAGAATCCGGGGAAGGAGGTCGCGACGTTCGCGACGTCGCGGATCTCGATGGCGGCGCGCGCGGCGAGTCCTGCCACGGCGAAGGCCATGGCGATCCGGTGATCGCCGTGGCTCTCGATCGTGCCGCCGCCGAGGCTCGTGCCGCCGCGCATCCAGAGACCATCCTCGAGCAGCTGGTTCTCGACGCCGAGCACCGTGAGGCCCTGCGCCATGGCGGCGAGCCGGTCGCTCTCCTTCACGCGCAGCTCCAGCGCTCCGCGCACCAGGGTCTCCCCTTCCGCCAGCGCGGCCGCGATGAAGAACACCGGAAACTCGTCGATCGAGAGCGGCACCAGGGATTCCGGCACCCGGATGCCCTTCAGGCGGCTCTTGCGCACCTCGATGTCGGCAACCGGCTCTCCGCCCGGGAGCACGTCCTGCCGATGCGTGTGCACGCGGATGTCCGCGCCCATGAGCCGCAGCAGCTCCAGGAGCCCGGTGCGGGTCGGATTGACGCCGACATCGCGCAGCAGAAGGCCGCGCTCGGCGGCGAGGCAGCCTGCGACCAGAAAGAAGGCGGCGGAGGAAAAGTCCGCCGGCACCGCCACCGCGGTACCCCGGAGCCGCTGGCCGCCTTCGATGGCCACCGTTGCCCCTTCCCGCAGCACCTCGACGCCGAAAGCGCTCAGCATGCGCTCCGTGTGATCCCGCGACGGGGCCGGCTCCGTCACCCGGGTGCGGCCGAAGGCCCTGAGGCCGGCGAGCAGCACGGCCGATTTCACCTGGGCGCTCGCAACCGGCAGGGGGTAGTCGATTGCCCGCAGCTTCGGCGTGCCGTGGATCTCGACCGGGGGGCGGCCTTCGTGGGTATGGATGTCGGCGCCCATGAGTCGAAGCGGCGCCGCCACCCGCTCCATGGGACGGCGCATCAGCGACTCGTCTCCGATCAGAGTGGAGTCGAACGTCTGCGGCGCCAGCAATCCCATGAAAAGGCGCATCGCGGTGCCGGCGGACTTTTCCTCCGCCGCCTTCTTTC
>DASZYK010000534.1:0-2826 GCA_035545455.1 Steroidobacteraceae bacterium | reverse complement strand
CGCGGAGCTGCCTGAGACGTTCACGCTGGCCCACTTGCTCGAGGTCGCCGCCGGTGCCATGCGCCACATGCTGGGCTACCGCTTCGTCCTGCTCGGCGACGTCGACGCGCTACTGGCCTCGAACGAGCTCGTGGAGATGGGCACTGTGCTCCGCCTCAAGCGCCGCCAGCGCCACGAGCAGCTGCTGGACGCGCTCATGCGCGGCGGCCAGCTCAACGCCCGGGCCGCCCGCGCCCGGAGCGACTACCTTTTCGAGCAGAGCGAGCTCATCAGCAGCGGCTGGCTCCGCGCCGCCTGGCTGCGCGACTGGCGCGACATGGAGGGCGTGATCCAGCACTACGCGCGCGTGGGCTTGGCGCTACTCGAGCCGTACTGCACCGTGCGCGGGCGGCGCGAGATGCGGCGCCTGCTCGTCGAGCGCTCGCCGACCAGTGCCGAGCAGCGGAGCCAGCTATGAAGCAGACGCCCGTCTCCCAGGCCGAGTTCCAGGCCGCGCGCGAGGCCACTGGGCCCGCGCCGGTGCCGCTCTGGCAAATCCTCCGCCGCCGCCGCGTCGACCCGCTCGAGCGCTGGAGCCGCATCCGCGCCGAGCACGGCCCGGTGGCGCGCTACCGCTTCGGGCTCTCGGATAGCTATCTGCTCTCCAGCGCCGAGGCGGTGCAGCGCGTGCTTCAGGACAACCCGGGTGGCTACTCCAAGCACCACCCGACGTACGCCATGCTCCGCCGCGTCTTTGGCAACGGCCTTTTAACCAGCGAGGGCGACTTCTGGCTCCGCCAGCGCCGCCTGGCCCAGCCCGCCTTCCACCGCCCGCGCCTGCAGCGAATGGGCGAGGCGATGGCCGCCGCCGCTCAGGAGGCCGCCGCGCGGTGGGACGAGGCCGCGTCGCGCGGCGAGCCGGTGACTATGCTGCGGGAGATGTCGCGGGTGACCCTCAAAGTGGTGGGCGACGCGCTCTTCGGCGCCGCGCTCCGCGCCGACTCGGCCGCGATGGCCGGTGCGTGGGACGTGCTCAACGCCCAGCTCAGCGAGCGCCATGCCCAGATGCGCCTGCTCCCGCCGGTGCTGCCCACGGCGTACGACCGCACCTTCCGCCACGCGCGCCGCACGCTGCTCGGCGTGGTCGAGCGGATCATCACCGAGCGTCGCGGGCGCGGCGCCGGCGGTGGCGACCTGCTGACGATCCTTATGGAGGCCCGCGACGAGGACACCGGCGAGTCGATGACCGACGGCCAGCTCCGCGACGAGGTGGTGACCATCCTCCTCGCCGGGCACGAGACCACCGCCACTGCGCTGGCCTGGACCTGGGTGCTGCTCGACCACCACCCAGCGGCGGCCGCCGCGCTGCGCGCGGAGCTCGACCGCGTCCTGCAAGGTCGTCCGCCCGCGGCCGCGGATCTGCCGCAGCTCCCGTACGCGCGCGCGGTGATCGACGAGGCCATGCGCCTGCAGCCACCCGCGTACATCCTCAACCGCCGCGTGGAGGCTGACGACGTGGTGTGCGGCTTCCGCGTCCACCGCGGCGGCTCGATCGTGATCAGCCCGCTGGTGCTGCACCGGCACCCAGCCTACTGGAAGCAGCCCGACGCCTTCGTGCCCGAGCGCTGGGACGGAGAGGCCGCCGAGGAGCGCCGGCCGAAGTTTGCGTATCTCCCGTTCAGCGGTGGGCCGCGCCAGTGCATCGGCAACCACTTCGCGCTGATGGAGGCGACGCTGATCCTGACGACGCTGGCGCAGCGCTTCGAGGTGAGGTGCGTCGACGGCTACGTACCGAAGCCGGAGTACCTAGTCCTCTGCCGGCCCAGCGAGGGCGCGCCGATGCGGCTGGAGCGGCGGCGCGCGCGGGCGACGCGCGTAGAGGAGGCGGCGCCGGCCTGAGTCCCCTGCCGCGTGGGCGGTGCAGGTCGGCGCGGCTGACAACTGAGAGAGCGAGCGAACGAGCAGCCGACCAGCTCGCAGGCGAGTCAGCTGTTGGCCGTCGCACACTTGCGCATGGCCGCATCGGGGCGCTCAGTCACGACGTTGGTTCTGCCGTCGGGCTCGACCTCGACGCCGCGACGAACGCTTTCAGGTCCGCCCTGCGAACGCGATACCTGCGCCCCGGCTTCTTGCCGTTACCGGACCGGCTCGCAGGTAGGGCCCCCGACTGGATCCACGCTCTGATTGTCGGCGGGATGACCTGCAACTCGGCCGCGACTTGCTCGACGCTGAGGAGCTCGTCGACATCCGGTGCATCGGGCGGAGTTGAACCATTCAGGGCCTCCCGTACCTCTTGTCGCAGGTAGCGAAGCTCGTCTCGGATGTCCCGGAGGACGTTGAGCAGGCTCGCCACCTCACCCACCAGTTCTCGATCGGCTACTCTTGTCTTCATGTCGGCCCAAACGCCTTGTCCGTGCCCGCCGTGACAAGCGGCCGGATGGCCTCTGCCAGCGCCCGCAACCGTCCCCGGGCGCCTTCGACATCGCGGGCTTCGAGATCATCGATGGCCCCCTCGATGATGGCGAGCAGCTCGGCCGGCGTCGGCCCCCTTGCTACACTGCTACACGCGCCGAATCCTCCGGCATCTTCCGACGCGCTCCCACTCTCTCGCTCTTCCACCCAAGCCCCCGATTCCTCGCCATAAACAGCGCTCCGGATCGCTCCCGCATCCTCCGGCAAAATGGCCGGACCCCCGTTCGACTCCCGGCGCCTCCACAGTTGAGCAGGGTTGACCAGGACCGGGCGGGGTGTGTCGCCTGGTTGACCCGGGTTGGGCGGTGGCGTGAGTACAAACGGTTTGACCCACGTTTAACTGGACCGGTGAGATCTGAGCGGAGCGACACGTAT
>DASZYK010000533.1:0-3100 GCA_035545455.1 Steroidobacteraceae bacterium | reverse complement strand
TCGGTTGCCGCGCACGCTGATCGTCCCTGACTGCAGATCCGTCGTGCCGCGGACCGCCCAGATGCCCGCGTCCTTCTCGCCCGAGAACTCGTTCTCGGCGACCGTGGTGTCCGGGCTCGAGGACGCGAAGCGGATCCCGAGACGGTCGTTGAGGAAGCGGTTGCCCTCGAGGAGCAGATCGTGTGCATTCCCGGCCACGTCGATGCCGACGTCGCAATCATCGAGACTGGCATTGTCGAGGCTGAAGTGAACCGCCCGGACCAGGATGGCGGCGCCCGCGCAATGGCGGATGGCGAGCCCGTGAAACGAGACATTCGCCGCCGCGACGTCGAGCACCGGACCGTCGCTCAGGGCGTGCGCGTCGATCTCGCTTCCGCCCCGGCGGGCGACGATGCGCACGCCATGCGAGTTGACGATCGGGGGCAGGGCGGTGGCCAGCGAGATCTTCGGAACGTCCAGAGAGATGCGGGCCGGTCCCGATGCGGTGGCGACGACGAACAGCGCCTCGCGCAGCGTTCCGGGGCCGCGGTCGGCACCATTGGTGACGCTCAGGGTGGTGGTGTTGGAGAGCGACTCGGGGACCCCGCGCCGCGCCTCATACCACCAGCCGGCGATGACGAGTGCCGCGAACGCGAGGAACACGGCGATCGATAACATCGAGCGGCGGCTGAGAGGCAAGGTCAGTCTCCCGTGTCATGCTGCAGCACGAAGACGACGTGCCAGGAGCGCTTCGTCAGGAGACGACCGCAGAGAGCGTCGACGGGCGCGGAGAGAGCCGTCACCAATGCAAGGGCGGTGAGGGCCAACGGCCGCGGCAGACGCCCAAGGTGAGGCAGGAGCCACGTCTTGAACGGCGCGGGATCGACGCCGGAAACCGCCCGGACCCGGTATCCACACTCGCGGAACAGCTCGAGGTAGCTCGCGCGGTGCCGTGCCGTGAAAACCGAGGTGTTGCAACGGCTCGCCGCGCGCAGGGGCGCAGCCTCCAGAACGACGAGGCGTCCCTCGGGAGCGAGATGCCGCGCCATGAGCCGCAGCGCGGAACGCAGCGCGCCGGGGTCGAGCATGTGCTGAAGCATCGTCACGCAGAGGATCAGGTCGAAGCATCCGCCGACATCGAGGGCGGCCGAATCCTGCACGATGAAGCGGCAGCGGCCGGCGAGCCCGCTGGCCGATGCCCTGCGCTCGGCTTCGGCGATCATGGTGGGACTGAGATCGACGCCGGTGACACTGGCGCCGCGCGAGGCGAGCAAGCGGCTCCAGCGGCCGACGCCACAACCTACATCGAGCACCCGCATCCCCGGCGCGGCTTGCAGCCACGGCTCGAGCGCGCGCCGCTGGCAGAAGTGGATCAGCCGGTTGTAGAAGGCCGGCATTCCGTAAGAGCAGACGGCGGCCAGGCCGTCACCTGCCACGGCAAAGCGCCGCGCGCGGTCTTCCCAGTACTCGGCGGGTCGGTATGCGGGCGGCGAGGCGATCTCGCAGGCCGTCACCGCAGCCTCCTCGTCACGAGCGAGCGCGCGCCCTGCGGCTCGCTGCGCTCACTGGGCTCCGGCTCGTAATGATCGCGATACAGGCGCCGGCCAAGGAGCCTGAGCGCGATCCAGTTCGCATACCCCACCGACATGGGCGCGATGTGCACCAGCGCATAGAAGAGATACAGCGGCACGATGGGCGCCGCGTAGGCCCGCTCGGACTTGGGCACCACCGTGAAGAGCGCCACCGCCCCGAGAACGAGGTAGCTGCCGATCGCCGCCATGAAATAGGCCGGGTTCGTCCAGCCGTGCAGGGACTGCTGCCATTGCGCGGAAAAGAGAGTGTCGACGCCGCTCACGAAGCTCGCGAGCAGCAGCATGGCGCTCAGTACCTTCACCATGTGAAGGCAGATCGTGAGGCCTCCGACGTAGAGCAGGTAATGATAGAGGGAGAAGGGGGTGCGCCTCGCGATGCGCCAGATCGAGCCGAGCCGCTCGATATAGACCTTGAGCAGCCCGTGGTACCAGCCCACCCGCTGTGAGAACCACCGAGCGAAGGAGCCGGGCCCCTCGGTGCCGACGACGAGCCGGCCGTCGTAGTAGATCCGCTCGCCGCGGTTGAGCAGGATCACCGCGTTCTCGAAGTCCTCCGCGTATACCGACAGCGAATGCTCTCTCAGGGCGCGCGCCAGGGCGTCTCGCCGGTAGAGAGAGACGCCGGAGGTGATGCTGTAGTCGGCCAGACTCTGGCGCCCGACCCGGAATGCGAGCGCGTACTCGAACGATTGAAAGCGCGCGAGAAAGCCGTCGGGCTCGATCATGACGCGGGGGCAGGCGGCGGCGGCCCCCGACAGCTGGAACTCGCCGATGAATTGCTCGAGATCGACCTCGCTGCCTTCCCCGGGCTGCAGTATCCGGATGTCCGGATCGATGACGAGAACGCTCTCGATGTAGTCCGGCAGCGTCTCGATCAGGCGGCGCAGCGCCGCGGGCTTGCGTCGATTGATGCCGTCATCGAAGCAACGCCAGCCGGCCTGGCGCAGCCGCAGGAGGGTATGGTCGCTGGAGCCGTCGCTGATGAGCCACATCCGGTCGCGGTAGCGCGCGTAAGCTGCGATGAACGGCTCGATCCGGTCCTCGAGATTGAACACCGAGGCGATGATCGCGTACGGGGAGACGGAGACGCCGGTATGCGTCCCGGCCGGCAGCGCGGCGTTGAGATCGATGGACATTTCGCGCTCGCGGCCGGTGCCGCGCGCGGTCGCGGTGTGCCGCCGTTTCATGTAGAGCCGCAGCACGAAGTCGAGCGCGTCCGTGAAAACGATCAGATTCGAGAGCGCATAGACGAGCGTCGAGAAGCTCGCGGCCTCAGCGTTGGCGGCGGACAGGGCGACCCAGCCGGCGAGGAGCCCGCAGACGGCGAGCGGCGCGGCGACGCTCACGAAACGGCGGGCGGTCATGCGGTCATGACGGCCTGCAGGGCCGTCGCTCCGTTCAAGCGCGGCAGGCGTGCATCGAGCTCCGCTTCGACCTCATGCGCTTCGGCGACCTGGATCCCGCAATCGGCGAGTACGGGCAACGAGCTCAGGATCCAGATGAGGGAGCGGACCCGGGAGGGAAGGTGC
>DASZYK010000532.1:0-2585 GCA_035545455.1 Steroidobacteraceae bacterium | reverse complement strand
ATGGGAGCCGCCGCAGCGGGTGCTGCTCGGGTGGCAGCTCAATTCCCAATGGCGCTATGACCCGGACTTCCTCACCGAGCTCGAGCTGAGCTTCGCGGCGCTCGCCGGCGGCGGGACGCGCGTGACCCTCGAGCATCGGAACCTCGAGCGCTACGGCGCCGATGCCGAAGACTACGCGGGCAAGCTCAGAGGGGGCTGGCCCACCTTCGTGGGGCACTTCGCCCGTTACACCGACAACCAGATCTGAGGGAGCCGAGCTCATGTCGAACTTCATCGTGCACACCATTCCCGGCAGCCCTTTCGGCCGCGCGGTTCTCGCCACGCTGGTCGAGAAGGGCGCGCCCTTGCGCCTCGCGGCGGTCGATCCGCGCTCCATGAAGAGCCAGCCATACCTTTCGATGCACCCGTTCGGGCGCGTGCCCGTGCTGGAGCACGACGGCTTCAGGCTGTATGAGACGCAGGCCATCGTGCGTTACATCGATCGCGTGTTGCCCGCGCCGGGCCTCACACCCAAAGACCCCAGGGCCGCGGCGCGCATGGATCAGATCCTCGGCATCTGCGACTGGTACCTCTTCCAGGGCGTGAACAACATCATCGGCTTTCAGCGCATCGTGGGGCCGCGGCTGCTGGGGCTGTCGCCGGACGAGGCTGCGATCGCCGAAGCGATGCCGCGTGCGCACGTCGTGATGGCGGAGCTGTCGCGCCTGCTCGGCGGCAACGAATATCTCGCCGGGGCGCAGGTGTCGCTGGCCGACATCGTCGTCGCATCGCACATGGACTTTCTCGCCGACACGCCGGAGTGGCGGCCGCTCACCGCCGAGCGCCCGAACCTGCCGGCATGGCTGGCGCGCATGAGCGCGCGCGAAAGTCTCCAGGCCACCACCTGGGAGCGGGTTGCGGCGATGGCCAAGGCCGCCTGAGACCTCTCGCGGCTGTTCGCGGCCGGCACGGCGGGAGTTCCGCGCGGATCGCGCCCGGGAAGGGCGCGTCCATCCGCGCGCGGCGAGCCGAAGAGAGAGGCTCGCCACAATCCGTGAGCCCGGGCTTGCGGGGCGGTAGCGGGAGCGCATAGGCTCATTGGCGGCGGGAACATGGTGTTCCCGCCCCACCGAGCCGCCGCAGCGGCGTACCGCTGCCCTGACGCTCCCGCATGAACGCTCCCCCGCTGCCGAATCGCCTCAGCCGGTTCTTCCTGTACTTCGCGCGGCAGTTTCCCTGGGGTTGCCTGGGACTGCTCACCTTCCCGGTTCTCGGGCGCGCCATATTCGCCTCGATCGCCTTCGCGACCAAGCGGCTCACCGACACGGTGCTCGCCCTGCACGGGCCGGTCCGCGACGCGGCTCCGGCGCTGAAGGGGCCGTTCATCTTCTTCGCTGCGCTGGTGGCGGCGCGCTTCTTCTGCGACGCGTCCATGTGGTTCTGCTCGTATCACACGCGCTCGCCCATGCTGATCCGGATCAAGGAGGAGGTGTTCGCGTACGCGCAGCGCCTGTCTCCCGCCTATTTCGAGAGCACTCTGTCCGGGAAGATTGCGCACCGGGCCGTCATGCTGCCCGATCAGATGCTGATGCTGTTCGACATGACGGTGTTCGACTTCATCCCCGGCGCGATGTTCTTCATCTTCGTCGCGGCATACTTCTACGTTGCCAGCCCGGCATTCTGTGCCGCCGCGGCAGCGGGCATCCTCGTCTACTTCTCGGGCAGCCTGCTCCTCGGCCGGGAGTGTGCCAGGCGAGCGGCAGCCAACAACGAGACTCGCGCGGCGGTGACCGGCCGCATCGTGGACGTCATCACCAACGTCCGCAACGTCTTCTGCTTCGCCAACCAGGCGCTCGAGGATCGCGAGCTGACGCGCTACACGGGTGAGGAGCGGGAGCGGCGCATGGCGCTCTATCGCTCCGTAGTGCGCCTGCGCTGCTCGCAGTACGTCATGGACATCCTCATGTGGGTGGGTTTTGTGGGCGGCGCGCTCTACGGATGGGTGCATGGAAGCATGACGGCCGGGGACTTCGTGATGGTGACGGCGCTCACCGGATCGCTGCTGCAGACCGCGTACAACCTGGGCCAGCGCATTCCGGATTTCTACGATCAGCTTGGCTCCGCGCGCGAAAGCATCGAGACGCTGATCGTGCCTGCAACCGTTCAGGACCAGCCGGGCGCCGGGGCACTTGCGGTCACCCGCGGCGCCATCCATTTCGATCACATCGCCTTCGCCTACGAGCCGCGCGGTCGCGGTCAGGGTGCGCGCAACATCGTTCATGACTTCCAGCTCTACATTCCGCCCGGCCAGCGTGTGGGCCTGGTGGGTCCGAGCGGCGCCGGCAAGACCACGCTCATGGGACTGCTGATGCGCATGCACGATGTCACCGCAGGCTGCATCCGGATCGACGGGCAGGACATCCGCAATGTGACCCAGGAGAGCCTGCGCGGCGCCATCGGACTCATTCCGCAGGACACGAACCTTTTCCACCGCAGCCTGCTCGAGAACATCCGTTATGGCCGGCCCGATGCGACGGACGAGGAGGTGATGGAGGCCGCCAGGCGGGCGCATGCCCACGAGTTCATCATCGAGCTGGAGCATGGAT